>JAKSVI010000009.1 GCA_024408095.1 Bacilli bacterium | reverse complement strand
ACTTTGACCAACTATTCATTGTATCAAAGTTAGAGTGGCATTTTGGTGGACCTGAAGGGGATCGAACCCTCTACCTCTTCCATGCCATGGAAGCGCTCTCCCAAGTGAGCTACAGGCCCATTTGCAAAATAAATTCTATATAAATATAAAAATAATATCAAGATATATTTTATTTAATATAAATGACGTTTACATTGGTAATAGTTTATCATCTTTATCATAAATTGATAATGCCAAACTAAATGAGTATTTTCATTCTGTAACATGAAATATTACATGCCATTTTAGGATTTTTTCCTTGCCTTCATTAGAAATAAAATTGAGTCTTTAGAAAGCAGATAAATAATCGTTTTAATCCGAGTCGTTATGAGGCTACTTAAAAATCGAAAAAAAGTAAGAACATAGTGCAAAAATAAGAAAAAAGATGTTAGACAAGTCTATCATCTTAATTTTTGACAAGTGGCGCGCCTGAGGCGATTTGAACGTCTGACTCCCACCTTAGGAGGGTGGTACTCTATCCAGCTGAGTTACAGGCGCAAATAAATTACTTATCGTAACCTTTTGGATTATTCTTTTGCCAATTCCAAGAATCGCGGCAAGCATCAACGATGTTTAATTTAGCTTCCCAACCCATTTCCTTAAATGCTTTTGATGCATCAGCATAATTTTCATCAACATCACCAGGACGTCTTGGACAAATAACATAAGGAATTTTAATATTGTTAGCATTTTCAAAAGCAGTAACTAATTCTAATACAGAAGTTCCTTTACCAGTACCAAGGTTAAAAATTACTAAACCTGGCTT
Organism: Bacilli bacterium; assembly: GCA_024408095.1. GTDB lineage: Bacteria > Bacillota_I > Bacilli_A > RFN20 > CAG-826 > JAKSVI01. The sequence continues at coordinate 44,275 of JAKSVI010000009.1, read as the reverse complement.
TTCTGTTAATTTTCGTAAGGCCGCTAAATGGCCAGCCGCTAAGTCAACAACGTGAATATAGTCTCTAACTCCTGTTCCATCAACTGTATGATAATCGTTGCCAAATACATTTAAATGTTCTCTTTTTCCAACAGCAACTTGTGTGATATACGGCATTAAATTATTTGGTATCCCCTGCGGATCCTCACCAATTAGTCCAGATTTGTGCGCTCCAATAGGATTAAAATATCTTAAAATTGCAACATTCATTTTTGAACACATTGAGGTCTCATATTTAAGAATGTATTCAATATCTAATTTGGTTTCTCCATAAGGATTTGTGCATCCTCCAATTGGATCGTCTTCTTTCAAAGGAACATGGTCAGGAACACCATAAACAGTAGCACTACTTGAGAAAACAAGATTATTTACATCAAATTCGTGCATTAATTTCAAAAGGGTTAATGTTGAACCTATATTGTTTGAATAATATAATCCAGGCTTTTGAACGGACTCTCCAACACTTTTAAGACCCGCAAAATGAATTACATCCGTTATGTTCTCTTTTTCAAAAACTTTTCTAAATGCATTTTCATCACAGCAATCAACTTCATAGAATTTTGGCATTTTGCCTGTAATAGTTTTAATGCGATTTAATACTTCAGGTTTGGAATTAACATAGTTATCGACTATTACAACATCATAATTGTTATTTAGTAAATCAACTACTGTGTGTGAACCAATATATCCAGTTCCACCTGTTACTAATACTGACATAAATTATCTCCTTTTAAGTTCTTCCGTTAATAGTTTACTTGTCATTGCCGGATTCGCTTGCCCATGGCTTAATTTCATAACTTGACCAACAAGGAAGCCTAAAGCTCTATCTTTACCATTTTTATAATCAATAATCGATTGTGGATTTTGAGACAAAACTTCATTAATCATATTCATAATACTTGCCTCATCAGAATTAAGTGAAGTTCCCAATTTTTGAGCTAAATCCTCAGGATTTGCATTGTTTTCTAACATTTTCTCAAAAATTTCACGAGCTTGTTTATTAGAAACTTTCCCGGCTTCAATCATTAAAATTAATTTGCCTAAATTGTCAACTGAAATAGGGAATTCTTTAATTGAAATTCCATTTTTGTTTAACACTGCTTGAACATCAGAAATTACCCAATTAGCAAGTAATTTAGGATTAGCGTTTGTCTTTAATAATTCATCGAAATATACCGAAATATCTTTATCAGCAATTAATAGCGAACAATCATATTCGTTTAATCCTAATTTTTTATATCTAGCCAACTTTACTTCAGCCAGTTCTGGTGAGGAATTAATCGCATCGTTTATGAATTGTTCACTGAGTTTAATTGGTGCGATATTTGGATCTACAAAATATTTATAATCAACCGAATCGGTCTTTAATCTCATTAGAACAGTCTCTTTACTTGCTTCATCAAAACGACGTGTTTCTTGTTGAACTTTATCGCCAAATTCAACTAATAATGACTGACGAGATATTTCAAAATCAATAGCCTTTTGGATATTCGCTAAAGAGTTAAGATTTTTAATTTCAACTTTTGTTCCAAAGGCTGTATTTCCTTTTTCTCTAATCGAAATATTAACATCGCAGCGGAGTGATCCTTCTTCCATTTTGCCATCACTCACATCAAGAAAGGTTACAATCGAACGAATTTTTTCGACATATTTCATCGCTTCATAACCACTTCTTAGTTCAGGTTTAGAAACAATTTCAATTAGAGGAATGCCTGCACGATTATAATCTAGTAATGATACATCCCAAGAGTGTAGCTGTTTGCAAGTATCTTCTTCCATATGAAGTCTTTCAATGTTGATACGTTTCTTGCTGCCATCTTCTAAATCAATATCGATGTAGCCATTAGAACCAATAGGCCTAAATTGTTGTGTTATTTGATAGCCTTTTGGTAAATCACTATAGAAATAATTTTTACGGTCAAACCATAATTCATCATCAATAGTCATATTCATTGCGTGACAAACTCTTATTGCATTGATTACAGCTTGTTTGTTAACTACAGGCATTGTGCCAGGAAAAGCCATATCGACTGCGACAACATTTGTGTTCGGATCATCACCAAAAGCAACTCTGCCAGAAGAGAACATTTTGGATTTTGTTTTCATTTCTACATGGATTTCTAATCCAATAACTGGTTCAAATTCCATTTATTTGTCCTCCTTTGCAACTATATTTGCTAAGCCTGTTATATCTTCAAATCGTTTTGCAATAGAATATAATTTTGTTTCTTCAAACGCTTTTCCAGTTAAATTAAGGCCAAACGGTAGACCATTTTCAAACCCACATGGAATAGTAATAGATGGCAAGCCACCAAAATTGGCAATCGCTAGATGGTTATCAGCAATAAGATATTCATTAGATAATTTATCACTAGAAACACTTGATATTAATGGAGCAACTGATGGAGTAGCTGGCGTCAATATTGCATCATATTCATCTAATACATTGTTAATAGTATTCACAATTAAATGGCGACATCTTTGGGCTCTTAAAAATAGATCGTTTTGATTTTCTTTTAGTAAAGAGTAAGAGCCAATAACAAATCTTCTTTTAATTAATTCAGAAAAACCATTTGTTCTATTGTTAAATACGATTTGTTCGTATGATTCTCCTTCTGCACGAGGCCCAAACTTAATGCCATCCAAATTAGCATTATTACTTGTTGCCTCAGCACAAGATATTACAATATAAGTAGGATAAATTGCCTTTAATAATTTGTTATCAATTTCTACTAGATCGATTGTCGCGCCTTCTTGCTTAGCAAGTTCAACAACTTTGTTAAAAGTATCTAAAATTAACGTATCATTGATACAATCATTGATGCCTTTTATCAAAGCAATTTTTTTACCTTTTAAGTTTGCATTTAATTGACTGCAATAGTCATCAACTGGTTTAAACGAAGACGTTGAATCCTTGTCGTCACGTCCAGCTAACACCTTCAAAATAGTAGCGCTATCTTCTACATTACGAGTGAAAAAGGCGACATGATCTAAGGATGTAGCAAAAGGGAACATTCCATATCTAGAAATTCTTCCCCAGGTTGGTTTAAAACCAACTAGTCCAACGTATGATGCAGGTTTTCTAACGCTATCGCCAGTATCACTGCCTATCGCAAAAGGCACTATACCAGCGCTCGATGCAGCAGCGCTGCCACATGAAGAGCCACCAACTAAACGAGAATTTGTTTTATCCCAAGGGTTATATGTAACACCTTTGTGTCCAGTTGTACCAGTCCCGCCCATGGCTAATTCATCCATAGTTGTCTTACCAATTAAGATTGCACCTTGTTCAACCAATCTGAGATAAACTTCGCTCGAATAAATAGGAACATATCCATTTAAAATGTTGCTAGAACCAGTGGTTGGAATATCCTTTGTTGAAAAGTTGTCTTTTAATACAAAAGGTATGCCATATAATAAATTATTTTTCTGATTTTCGTTTAAATTTTCGACCTGCTCCAAAGCTTCTTTATCGCATATATACTCAAAAGCATTATTTTTATCCTCATGAGCTTTTTTTAAAGCACTTAAAATGAGTTCTTTTGGTGAAACTTCACCAGCTAAAATCGCTTTATGAATTTCAGATATTGAAAGTTTTAAATAATCCATTATCCCACCACCTTAGGAAGACGGATTTGTCCATCTACAACATCTTTTGCGTTTTTTAAAGCATCGTCTCTTTTAAGAGATTCTTGAGCCACATCTTCTCGTAAGTAATCATTAGTTACATCAAATGGAAACACCATAGGTGTAATCTCATCAACATTTGGAATTTCTGAGATCAATTCCATTTGTTTTGTTATAGTATCAAACTCTTCTAAGAGAGCGGAATACTGTTCATCTGACATATCAAACATCAGTTTGTTAGCAGACTCTTTAAGAATTTCTTTTGTTACAGGTTTCATAATTATCACCAACGTTCGTAATTTTATCATGAAACGCATTTTTAATATATATAAAAAATGAGAGAATTATATTTTTTTAGTTTTCCGATTGTTAATAAATTGCATTAGTAGGTTATTTAATAAGCTCGAGAAATTCTTGTTCGTTAATAACAGTTATACCAAGTGCTTGTGCTTTATCTAATTTGCTTCCAGCATCTTCGCCTGCAATTACAACGTCAGTTGCTTTTGATACCGATCCCGTAACTTTAGCACCAAGATTTTCTAATATCTCTGTTGCCTCTTTTCTTCCCATTGAAGATAAGGCACCAGTCAAAACACAGGTTTTACCAGAAAAATACGAATTAGCAGCGCTAGTTGTAGAACCAAGATATTCAAAATTAACGCCTGCAGCTTTAAGACTATTTATTGTCTCAATATTGGAGCTCTGCGCGAAAAACGACACTATTGAGTTGGCAACAATTGGTCCTATATCTGGGATTTCCATAAGTTCTTCATATGTAGCTTTACTTAAGTTGTCAATGTTTAAGAACTTTCTTGATAGAGTTTTTGCCATTTTAGCACCAACTTCTTTAATACCGAGTCCAAATAAAACTCTTTCTAGAGAATTTCCTTTAGATTTTTCAATTGATTCTAGTAGATTGTCAATTGATTTTTCTTGCCATCCATCCAGTGCAATAACATCATCTCTATGTTCAAAAAGTGTGTAAATCTCAGATATTTTTTTGAAAAATCCTTGATTAAAGAATTGTTCAACAACCTTCTCGCCCATGCCGTCTATATCCATTGCGTCTCGAGAAGCGAAGTGAATAATGCCTTCAATTCGTTTCGCCTCGCACTCCGGATTTGTACAATAATGTATAGCGTCTTTTCTCACCAACGGGCCGCCACAAACAGGGCACTTATCTATCATATGATATGGCTTTTGCGTTCCATCTCTTCTTTCTTTTACAATACGAACTACCTCAGGAATAACATCCCCAGCTTTTCTTAAAACAACATAGTCGCCAACCATCAAATCTTTATCAATAATAAAGTCTTCATTGTGTAAGGTTGCTCTTTGAACAACTGATCCAGCGACCCTAACTGGTTCCAAAACAGCATTTGGCGTGATATGACCAGTTCTACCAACCGTATATATAATATCAACTAATTTAGTAACAACTTCTTCAGGTGGGAATTTGTAAGCAATTGCCCAACGCGGAGTTTTTGAAGTGTATCCTAATTTGTCGTATAAAGACATATCATCGACTTTAATGACAATACCATCAATATCATAAGGAAGATTTGGTCTTTTCTCTGTATATTCTTCAATATAATCAATAACCTCATCGATGCCATGGCATATACGTCTTTCGGGATTTGTTTTAAAACCAAGTTTATCAGCAAATTTTAATGCCTCAGAGTGATACCTGATTTTGAAATCTTTTGCATTAACAACATAATACCAGAAGGCGTCTAATCCTCTAGAGGCTGCAATCTTGCTATCTAATTGTCTAATACTTCCAGCAGCTGCGTTACGCGCATTAGCAAATAATGGTTCTCCATTTGCTTCCTTTTCTTTATTTAAAGATTCAAGTGATTTTTTAGGCATAAAAACTTCACCGCGAATTTCAAATTCTTGATCCAAATCAATTTTTGAAGGAACAGATTTTATTGTTATTACGTTAGAAGTTACATCTTCTCCAACACTACCGTCTCCTCTGGTTGCAGCATAATTAAGTTTGCCATTATAAACTAAAGACATTCCCAAACCGTCTATCTTCATTTCCGCCATATATTCGACAGTGTCTGTTTTGAGAATTTCGCGTATTTTTCTATCAAAATCCTTGAGATCTGCAGAGTTAAATGCATTTGCAAGAGACAACATCATTCTTTTATGAGGAATCTTTCTAAACTCATCAAGCACCTTCCCACCAACTCTTTGTGTCGGGCTTAATGGGGAGATTAATTCAGGATTAGCAGATTCTAGTGCAATGAGCTCTTGCATTAAGCGATCATATTCACTATCATCAACACTTGGATTATCTAAAACATAATATTCATAATTATATTTTTCTAATAGCTGAGTAATTTCCTCAATTCTGTTTTTTGCGTCCATTATTTTTCTCCTTTCGACACCGCTTTGTGGTTACCTAAAATAGATTTCACACCATGTTCATCAAATTTAACAGTGATAATTCCATCACCTTCAAGTCCAATAACAACACCTTTGCCCAATTTTGTGTGGATAACAATGTCACCTACAACCCATGAATCAACATCATTAGTCTGCTGAGAGAAGTCTTGTTTGAATGATTGGTCAGCTTCAAAACCGCTATTATTGTCATCATCAAAATGATATGAAATAGGTTTTTTGTTCGCATTTGATCTATATGGTGAAGCGAAATTAGTCACTTGATTTGGAATGTTCCCGCTTTCCAAAATAAAAGGTGAAATTGAAAGTTCGGATTGAACAACATAGTTGTAACCTTGTGCATACGATAAATATAATCTTTGCTTTGCTCTAGTCATTGCGACATAAGCCAATCTGCGTTCTTCTTCCATAGCTTTATAGCCACCTTCTGTGGTTGCTCTAGCATTAGGAAACACACCAGCATTCATTCTAACAACAAATACAATAGGGAATTCCAAACCTTTTGCAGTATGAACAGTCATTAAAGTAAGGAAGTCTCCATCTATTATTTCATCTTGAGCGCTCATGAGAGCAATATTTTGTAAATATTCATCAAATGTCGCTTCAGGATTACTTTTTAGATATGTTCTTAAATCCGAAAATAAGGCTTTAACGTTATCAATTCTTTCATCACCATCATCTTCTTTGATTAAATAATCATAATATCCAATGGATGAAAGCATATCTTCTAATGTTTTAGAAAATACTTCTTCGTTTTTTGCTATATCATCTCTAGTTTTGTTTAATAAAACAATTAATGGTTTTAAAGATCTAACAGCTTTATTAGCGTCACTGTTATCAGATTCTGAAGAGTCAATATAGTTATATAAAGATAATGACAAATCCTTAGCTTCTTTTTTAATGGTGTTTACAGAAGATTCACCAATACCTCTTTTTGGAATATTAATGATTCGATCAAAAGAGATGTCATCATTTTTATTAACAATTAAATGAAAGTACGCTAACACATCTTTTATTTCACGGCGTTGATAGAATTTGGTGCCGCCAAAAATACGATATGGAATGCCATGTGAAGTTAAACTAGATTCAAATTCCATTGTTATGTAGTTGCTTCTATATAAAACAACAATGTCCTTATAATTAAAGTTTTCAACTTCTTTTAGTCGTTTAACTTCTCTTGCTAAATATTCTGCTTCAGCCTTTCCAGAAAATGAGCAATTAACAACAATAGATTTTCCCATTTCATTTTGTGTAAATAAATCTTTTTTAACTCTAAATTTGTTATTCGAAATGAGTTTATTCGCTGAATTTAAAATATTTTGAGTACTTCTGTAATTTCTATTTAAAATTATTGTCTCAATAAGCGGGAATTCTTTATCAACATTCATGATGATGTTTTGGTTAGCGCCACGCCAAGTATAAATAGTTTGGTCAGGATCGCCAACAACATATAAACAAGTTGAGGGTTTAGATAATAATTTAACTAACTTATATTCAATATCGTTTGTATCTTGGAATTCATCTATCAAAATATGGTCAATACTTTGTTGCCATTTCATTCTTATGTCTGGAAAGGTTTCAAGAATATAATTGGTTTTCAAAAGAAGATCATCAAAATCTAATGAATACATTTTATTTTTACTTTCTTCATATATTTGAAAAATTTCTAAACAATCTTTTTCACCGCTGAAATTTTCATGATCAATTGTTATATCATCAGGATATTTGCCTTTTAGTTTTTGTGAGCCAATATAATTAATGGCTTTTTTAACTAAGGGATCGGTTTTTCTGTAACCTAATGATGAAGCAATATCTTTTATTAATTTAAGTTGGTCTTCCTCATCCAAAATTGTGAAATTAGCAGGGAAGCCAATAGAATCTATTTCTCTTCTTAAAAACCCAGCTGCAAAACTATGGAATGTTTTAATTGTCATTTTATTCTTTTGTTCTGGTAAAAGAAATTCTATTCTATTGTGCATTTCATTTGCTACTTTGTTAGTAAAAGTGATGGCTAAAATCTTCCATGGTAAAACATTCAATTCAGATAATAGATATGCAATGCGGTAAGTTAAAACACGAGTTTTCCCACTACCAGCTCCTGCAATAACACGGCAATGTTGTGCATCTGTTGTTACTGCTTTTAATTGTTGTTCGTTTAATTCTTTTTGAAAATTCATATATTGCCAAGCAATATATTAACATAATATTAATTATCTTTCAAGTTTATGATAAATCATAATTTTCAAGATAATATAAAATTTTATTTGATCCAGCAATATTAACCATCAAAGTCTTGGTTTTAAAAAGCAATAAAGTAGGCGTGCCCAATATTCCCATTTCATCAGATTCAACTTTTCCAATTGTTTCTGACACATCGTTTAAAATTTTAATTTCTTCACAATATTCAACAAAATAAAACATATCAAAATGTTCTAACGCAAAACCAATTACTTCATTTTTTATCTCATGACAAAAATAACAAGATTCTGAGTAAATATAAACAAAATATTGGGGTTTTGCCAATGAAAATGACATTTTCCACTCAATTTTTAATTCTGAAATTTCATCATATGTATGCCATGTTTTAGGTTGGTTTTGACACTCAATGTTTTGCTTAGAACAGCCTATAAGAAATAATGCAAAACAAGCAATAAATAAAAATTTCCTCATACTATATAGTTCGACGTTTTTTTAAATTTTTGTAAAAATATTTTTGAAATTGTAAAATAATTTCATGAAGCTGTTTAAAAAACGCGAGGGAATTACACAAAATTTAGCATATATGGGCATTATGGCTGCCATTAATGTTTTATTTGTTTTGCTAACAACTCTTGTCCCTTATTTGCTTTTTTTAATTGTCTTTGTCTTGCCACTAACAAATTGCATTGTAACTTTATTCTGCCAAAAAAAATATTTTCCAATTTACGCAATAGCTACAATCTCACTATGCATGGTTGTCACAGTTTGGAACATATCTGACACGCTTTTTTATGTCATTCCGTCAATTATTGTTGGATTTATTTTTGGAATTTTAATTGAGAAAAATATCCCGCCAATAATAATTATTTTTGTTACATCATTACTAAATGTTGCGCTATCTTACGCTTTTCTTCCTCTCACGAAATTAATTGCGGGTGTTGATTTAATCAATGTTTTTGCAAGTGCCTTTAAAGTTATTGATCACCCATATTTGTCTTATATTGCCCCAATGTTTATTGGTTTCATTGCTGTTACCCAATCAGCATTCTCTTATTTAGTTATCGCAGAAGAACTTCCTAAATTAGGTATCAAAGTCAATGATGGTTATAAGATGTTTTATCTTGTTCCGATTGGAATTGCTTCATGCTTAACTTTGTCATTAATTTTTGGATTTGCTTATGGGCCTATGTCTTACTTCTTCATGAGCTTTGCAATGTATTTTTCGATATACCAAATTATCAAGATTATTATTGATAAAAATAAGGCTTTAAACATCTTATTATTAATTTCATTAATCATTTCAATTTTTGTGTTTGCAGCATGTTATCAATATATTGCAAATCCATTAGGTTTATTGCTTATAGGCGTGTGGTTTATCCAGATAGGAATTATTGGCTATGTCAATAATTATTTGTCTTATAAGAAAGAAAAAGTTAAAATGTTTAGCGAAGGAAATTTTAATTAATGTCGAGCTTTTTTAAGAAATTTGGTAAAGGAGTTTTGTATCTATTTGTTCTTCCTTTTATGCTGCTCATTTTATCCATATGGGCGGTTGTGGGAATTGGCATATTTTTCTTTTTAGGCATCAAATGGTTTGCCTTATTTTTTACTGGAAGATCGCTATTTGATGATTTACCAGAAGATATAAAAGCAAAAGAAATTATCAAAACCACAAACAATTTTGATAACCCTTTTGCTAGCGCATCGCCAATCGCTCAGCCTTCCATAAACTATGACAATTCGCAATATCAACAAGACAATCAAACTGCAGAGAATACATATGATCAAAATAACGATGTAGGAGGAGATGAAAATGTATAATTTAATTTCCTTAAGCGAAAGTGATAAACGTTTTATTTTTGCTCTAGCATTAGTTATTTTGCTTCTCTTTGTAATTGTCTGGTACATCGGTTTTATCATCACTAGAGTCATGAAATCACAAGGCAAAAAACTAGATGATGCTGTTCACGATGTAGTTGTTACTAGAGTTATTACTGATCCAAAATCATTTAAAAAGTATGCAAGAAAGAAGAATTGGAGAATGTTTTTTAAACAGGCCGCTGTTCCTCTATTAATTTGTCTAATAGCCTCACTTACATTGGTAATTGGAAATTCTATAATGAAAGATTTTTCATATAATCCATTCTCAAGTGTAGATAAAGGCTTCGCGTCATTATTATTTCTTTGGGATTTTGATAATCCTGACTATTACACCACTGTTTTTGGAATGAAAGTGCTTTCTAGTTGGCCACCACTAACTAATACTCCACATTTTGTGGTTAATGCAATTCCATCATATATTTTTGTACCAGGTATTTTAGTCGGTGGAGTTTGGTATTTAATCGTGTGCCAAGCCTTCATTGCAAGACGTTTAAGAATACGAGCATTAAGTAAATCAATATTTGAAAAAAGCTTGGACAATTACAACCAAAGCCAAGCCTTTAATTATTTCAACAATAATCAGCAATAAATTGCTAGTTTAAAATAGTGATAATCTCAAAAATTAAATAACCAATTAAGGATAAACTTAATACTAATAAAAGCCAGAATAAACGAAAGTTCATTCTTTCTTTTCTTGCTTGTTCATCAATTAATGAGGTGTTCTTATTCATAATTAATATTTAATAGAATTGCTTGTGCGTGGATATGGTTGAACATCTCTAATGTTTTGCATACCTGTAACATACATTAATAAGCGATCAAAACCGATACCAAAACCTGAATGTTTACAACCACCATATCTTCTAGTATCGAGGTACCAATCAAGTTCTTGAGTAATACCAAGTTTATCCATTTTTTCTTTTAATAAATTATATCGTTCTTCTCTTTGGCTACCACCAACCAGTTCGCCGACATTTGGAACTAACAAATCGCATGCAGCGACTGTCTTACCATCATCATTTAATCGCATATAGAAAGCTTTAATTTCACTGGGATAGTCAATCAAGAACAATGGTCCATTAATAACTTTTTCTGTGAGATATCTTTCATGTTCAGATTGTAAATCCATACCCCAGAAAATATCCGAATTTTCAAATTTTACGCCAGATTTGACAGCGTTTTTCAAAATTTCAATGCCTTCTGTATATGTCATTTTCTTAAATTCACTATTCGCGACATGTTTCAGTCTTTCAAGCAAAGTATTATCAATCATACTGTTAAAAAAGTTCATTTCATCTGGACAAGCTTCTAGTAAATAATTAATACAATATTTAACGCAATCTTCAATTACATCCATGTTGTCATTTAAGTCACAGAAAGCCATCTCAGGCTCAATCATCCAAAATTCAGAAGCATGTCTGACTGTGTTAGAATGTTCTGCTCTAAATACAGGTCCAAATGTATAAACATCTCTAAACGCTAAAGCAAATGGCTCAACATGTAATTGACCAGTAACTGTTAAATTGACTTTTCTGCCATAAAAACTAAATAAATCTTTTGTGTCATGAGTTGTTACATCAAAAACATTTCCCGCTCCCTCTCCATCGTTTGTAGTTATTTCTGGAGTGTGGACATAAATAAATCCTCTCTCCTGGAAGAATTCATGTATAGCATAGCTAAGAACGCTTCTAACTCTATATACTGCTTGGAATGTATTAGCACGTGGACGTAAGTGCGCTATTTCTCTAAGAAATTCAAATGAATGTCTCTTTTTTTGAAGAGGATAATCATCATCAACATCACCTTCTAAAGAGCAATCATCAACAACAATTTCAAAAGGTTGTTTATTTTCAGGAGTTAAACGAACAGATCCTAAAATCGAAATTGCAGATCCAGTTTTAAGGCTTCTGAGCAAATCATAATTTTTAGAGCTGTTTGAATAAACTAACTGTACATTTTTAAAATATGTTCCGTCATTAAATTCAATGAATCCGATTGACCCATTGTCTCTATTGGTTCTAACCCAACCTTGAAGAACAACTTTATTAAGATTTTTCAGTTCTTCTTCGCTGCCACTTACTACGATATCGTATAAGTCAAAATTTGTTGTTGATACTGGTTCCATTTTTATTTACCTCTTTTTAATTATAACTATAATTTAATGAAATCAAACTGATTTCAAAATTTATTCCAATCTTCTATAGACCAATTAGGGTCTACTCCTATATTTAATGGTGCAAAAAGTTTTATATCATAAAGTTTTTCAGCAACTTTCGCTATCATTGAAGCATTATCAGTGCAGCACCACATTGGCGGGATATTAATCTTTATATTAAGTTTATTCATCTCTTCAGTCATTCGTTGTCTTAAATATGAATTTGCAGAAACTCCACCAGCTAATATAACTTCTTTAACATCATATAATTTACTTGCTTTAATAGTTCTATCAATCACTAGTTCGACCGCTACATCTTGGAATGATTTGCACATATCAGGAACATTGACTTTTTCACCTTTTTGTTCAAGGTTGTGCACAAGATTTATAACATTGGTCTTTAGACCAGAGTATGAAAAATCTAATGTTTTTTCACCTTTTAATGGAGTGGGCAAATCATAAGAATGTTTACCTTCTTTTGCTAATTTATCAATAGGTATACCACCAGGATAAGGGAGTCCTAAAACACGAGCGACTTTGTCATAACATTCGCCGATGGCATCATCACGAGTTTCAGCAATTACTTTAAAGTCTAAGTCATCTTTCATCAAAACGAGTTCTGTATTCCCGCCAGAAACAACGACTGCCAATAATGGATAAGTAAAATTATCTACATATTTATTTGCATATATATGTCCGGCAAGATGGTGTACTGGAATTAGTGGTTTCTTATATAACATTGCTAAAGTTTTTGCAGCTTGTAATCCAACATGCAAAGCGCCTATTAATCCTGGGCCACGAGTAACAGCGAAAGCATCTATATCATCTAGAGCAATATTTGCTGTTTCCAAAGCTTCTTTTAAAACAACACCAATATTCTCAGCATGCAATCTTGAGGCAATCTCAGGCATAACACCACCATATTTTCTATGAACTTCAATTTGTGTTGAAACAATATTGGCAAGGAGATTACCATCTCTTGTAATAGCAACAGCGGTCTCGTCACAGCTTGATTCAATTGCTAGTATCGTTGCCATATTCTTCCTCCATTTTTTTGATCATATATAGTGCATCTTCACCATCGGAATAATAAGATTTTTTTACAATTTCAGTGCAAAACCCGTGTCTTTTATAGAAATTTATAGCTTTTTCATTACTCGCTCTCACTTCTAATGTGATGTTTTTTATTTTTTTAATATAACAGTCATTAATGATTTCATCCATCATTGCGTTACCTAATTGATGTCTTTGAATTTTTGGATGAACTGCAATTTGGCAAATGGTTGCGCTATCAAATGTTTCCCAATAATCACAGAAACCACAGATAGCCTTCTGCCCATTTTGAGATAGTTCAATTACCCACACATGGCTAACGGGATTTTCATTAAGTTCATAAAGTATATCTTGTTCTCCCCAAGGATGTTTAAAACAAAGATTTTCAATCTCCATAACACTTGGCATATCCGTTATTGTCATTGGTCTAACTTCAATATTTAATAATTCCATATCAATCCTTCATGTAGACTGGTTTTAAACCAAGAACATTATCAACAGGCTTTGTAAATTGTTTTAAATGTAGCATAGTCTCACAAACATTTGTGTCTGTGTCATTAAATCCAAGATAAGACACTTCTCCTCTTATTTTATAAGAGGGGTTCATTTTTATATAGTCAAGCACGTCATCGTTAGTTAAAATTCTGTCGCTTAATAATATGCTTTGTTTATCATAAACACCAATATAAGATCTACCGCTTCGAGCGTTAATCAAACAAATAGATGGTTCGTTGATTGTAGACAAGGCTCTTAATGAACTAACGGGATAAACCAAGGCATTAGTTGATAACGCCAAAACTTTAGCAATTGTTAATGCTATTCTTACCCCCGTATAAGATCCGGGACCAATCGAAACAACAATTTCAGAAATCTCGTTTTTATCAACATTATTTTTTCTTAACAAATCATCTAGTTCAGGAATCATATGTTCGCTTTGTTCTTGCCAACATTTATAAGATTTAGATGCTAGTAATTTGTTATCCTTAGCCAAACCTACTGAAAGTGATGTGTTGGAAGAGTCAAGAATAATGGTAATCATATTAAAACAGCCTCAAAATTTCTTCATTGTTCGTTGAGACAATTAACTCTCTTTTTTCAAAATCTAAACATTTTATGTCGATATTGATATGGTTTTTTGGAATTAATTGAGAAATATATTGTGACCACTCAATAAAGGTTAAGCCAGTTTCGTATCCAATATATTCATCTAGACCGATATCACTATTTACATCAGCTAATCGGTATGCATCGATGTGAATGAGGGGACGATTTCCTTTTAAATAAATTTTCATAATATTGAAGGTAGGCGATTGAACAACTTCGTTTATATTTAAGCCTCTTGCCACGCCTCTAACAAGTGTAGTTTTTCCAGCTCCTAATTCACCATTTAAGGTCACTACTGAACCACTAGGTAAACTCAAAGCTAACTTTTTTCCAAGCTCTAAAGTTTCTTCAGTGTTATTTGTGATAATCATTTTTGAGAATGCCATTTTATTTCGCTAATTGTGATAAAAAATTATCATAATATTCCTTTATAATTTCATCTTTAAAAGGGAATTCTCTTTTTCCCATTTTTTCAATAATATTCTCTGTTTCAAATTTAAGCACTGAATCTAATTTTTCAGAATATTTATATTGCTCTTTATGCCTGTCATATTCTTTCTCGTCTAATACACGAATAGACTTATCAGGAAAAAGTTTGACATCTAAGTCATAATCTATATATTTAATGTTTCCATTATCCACAACGCATGGAGAAGCAATATTGCAGTAATAACAAATGCCATCATTTTTAAACATGCAAATTACATTCCACCACTCTTTTTTGGAGAATATTGTCACTGCAGGTTCACTTGTAAACCATCGTCTTCCATTGGACTCAACAACCTTGGCACTTTTGGTAGCGCAAACTAAAAAGTCATCGTTATTGTCTAACACAAGTCCACGATCCCAAATTCTATGTAATGCACCATCGTGCTTAAAACATTTAATACCAAGCCACTTACCAACGTATCTCATATTTATTTTGTCAAAATTGACAAACCTTCTAGCAATTCTTCAAAATCTTTACGAAATTCTTTTGTTGGAGTGCCATTAAATTCTTTTTCAAATGGTAAGCTAACAACATCATCATCGTAGCTAAAATATGCAATAGATCTACCAGCCCAAAAACATAAGTTTGCATTAAGCAATGTTTTATCAATTTGAATGGATGATAAATATTTGAAGAATTTACTTCCAAGAACATCTTTAACATCGACACCGTTTTTCGCGTAAATCTTCATATTGCTTTCTTCCATAACAAGTTCAAGATCTTCAATATTTGTTGGTTTATCCAATCTTGCTTCTTTGGTAACAGTTTGACCTTTTTCAACAACACTATTGACAGCAGGATTATAAATCGAAACGATAATTCTATCTTCAAAATGTAAGTCATTGGGATAGACTAAGTATTTACCAATAAATGCTAAAGGACGTTGATTTCTTTTTTCGCCCACTTCGTATACTGCTAAATCTGCAATTCTAAAATTTCTTTTTTTATAAGTTCCAGTAACAACATTTCTGCTGGCTAATTGAGAAATTGAGTTATAAACTCCATCAGATAAGATTTCAGATTGTTCTATCTTTTCAAGAGGATCAGTTTTTAAATCGGAAATAAGAGTAGAAGAAAAAATGTGTCCATTTAATAATGCAGTTACATTTTTTGCATATTCCTTAGTTGCATCCGGAAACTTATTTCTATTAACAATGTATTGGATAATTAGAGATAAAATTGCAACACCCATTAAAACAAAACCGATGATTGGAAGAACATTGTTTTCCTTTTGAACCGCAAGGACCATTCCTGCAACTAAAAAAGCAACAGCACCTATCATAAAGATGTTGCTAATTCTTCTGCTTTTTTTGTAAATGCCTTGAAGCACCATTCGAGCTTCTTCGATTTGCTGATCAAATGGTTTATCTTCTTTTGTTTCGGTTTTTATTGTTTCGGAGGAATCTAAGTTTTGTAAAGATGAATTGTTTTCTGTTTCATCTACAATCTTTGCTTTTTTATTTTTCATATGATACACCCCTATCTTTATAATACTTATTTACTATATCACAAATTCTCACTTAGTGAGAGATAGAATATAATTTTCAGTAATTATTTTGCTCTTTTTAGTTGTCTTTGGTTAAGCATGAAAAGAGGCCTATATAAGATGATTGCAACAATTGTAGAAGCTGCAACGGCGGCTGGAATATATGTAAGTTGATATATTAATGAGGCAACAAAAGTGTAATTAAAAAATAAGATACCAGACAAAGTTGATGCAAAAACTCTAATTGTCATTGTTAACAATCCGGCAATAACATAATAAACAATATTTATAAGACTGTAACGTTTGTAAATTAATGTTCTAAAAAGGCCAAAAATTGCAACACTTCCAAAACCGATAAAATAATCTAATGGGTAAGTCACAAGACCATAGCCATCGGTAAGACAGTTAATTAGACCGAATAAAATACCAGCACCGATAAAGCCTTTAATAAAGCCTTTTCTTAATGACAAAATCATTAATGGAAGCATTGTCAAAGATATGGAGCCTCCTTGAGGTACAACTTTAAATTTTAATGGCGCTAAATCTAGTACCAAAGCTAAGCCGACAAAAAGCGCAATTTCAACTATATCCATTGTCGTTAAAGTGAATTTCTCTAAAATTTGAGAACATAGAACAAAGAACAAGATAATCGTATAAATAGCAAGTGCGATTGGTATAAAAGATATGGTAGCAATCAATCCAAAAAGACTAGCGATTTTTGCTGACAAAAATAACAATACAATGCATAGCAAATCTAAGGGCAAAAATATAATCTTAACTTTATTTGCATTAGTAAAAAATGTACAATACGTAATAACCATAATTACAATTAAAATTGATATAATAATTGCAGAAATCCCTGCAAAACTAATGTCGTTTGTCAAATTTTGGATTGAGACATAATCACTTGTTGTTTGAAAATATGGTCCACAAAAGCAAACAAAAAATGCATGAATTAACAACAAAATTCCAACACATTTTTTACCTTTCATTAAAAAAGCCTCCTAATCGTAGGAAGCCACAAAATTCCTACGCCAGCATTATCTGGATCAGGTATGGTCGATTCGAAGAAGAATCCTCTCAGCCGAGTTCGCTCAGCTCCCGAAAATCATTGTAAAACTTTTTCTATAAATTTTCTATGTTTTTGAACCATTTAATTGGTTTTACTTTATTTGAAATCAAATAGTCGTTTGCTAATTTAAAATGATTGTTGCCAAACCATCCACCATGTATAGCCGCAAGAGGAGAAGGATGAACACATTCAAGAATAAGGTGAGATGGATTATTTAACAATTTTTTTAACTTCCTTGCTGGTCCGCCCCAGAGCATAAAAACCATAGGTTGTCTTTGTTTATCTAAAACAGACATTACGTCCTTAAAGAATAAAAAATATTCCTCAATATTATGACTCATCGGTTGATGCTCCCGAACAGACAATATTGAATTCAAACAAAGTACACCTTGTTTTGCTAGATAAGTTAGGTCCCCACTGGATTTATCTATTTTCACACCAAATTCTTGTTCTATTTCCTTATATATATTTAATAATGATGGAGGCACTTTAATTCCTTTCGGTACTGAAAAAGACAATCCCATAGCTTGGCCTGGTTCATGATAAGGATCTTGTCCTATTATTACAACTTTTACATTTTTTAAAGGGGTTAACCTAAATGCATTAAATAAAAGCTCGCGTGGCGGATAACATATATGATCCCGATATTCATCATCTAAAAAACTTCTTAGACGGTCTGAATAAGGCTTGCTTCCAACTTCTTTAAAAAACTCATTCCAGGTTTCCATATTTCAATAATAACATTTTCTACCTTTGTAGAAATATAATAAGTATAATTAGCATATGAAAGTTTTAATAGTTTTTAATCATCCTGCTCCATATAAAGTTAGAGCGTTTAATGAACTTTCTAAGTTTGTTCAATTAGATGTTATTTTTGAAAGGGAAAAAGCTGGTGACAGACCCTTAGCCTTTTATAATTGTAACGAATATAAATTCAACGCTATGTTTTATAAAAATGGATATATCGGAAACGAAGGCACTTGCACAAAAAAAGTTAAACAATTCATTGCAAAAAACTATAAAAACTATGATTTTATCATTATGAATGGCTATAGTCATTTAAGTGAAATGATGTCCATTAACTATATGCATAGACATAAAATCCCATTTGGATTGATGATCAATGGGGGCCTTAGAAAAAACGAGTCTTGTTTGAAAAAAATGATAAAAAAATCATACATCAAGAAAGCATCATTTTATTTATCGCCATGTAATAAAGCTAATGAGTATTTAATTTATTATGGCGCGAAAAAAGATAAAATTTTTCTTTATCCATATTCAACTTTCTACGAAACAGATATATTAAAGAAACCACTAACTCAAGATGAAAAACAAACTATAAGATCTAAATTTCACCTTCCAAATGGAAAATTATTTATATGTCCAACCCAATTTATAAAACGCAAAAATAACATTCAATTAATTGAACAATTTAGAGATAAAAAGGATTCTTTGCTATTAGTAGGAAGCGGCAAAGAAGAGAATAAGTACAGTAAAATGATTGCTAAAAACAATCTATCTAATATTTACATATTAAATTTCGTAAAGAAAGATGAGCTGTTTGACTTAATGAAATCATGTGATGCCTTTATTACTCTTTCTAAATATGATATTTATGGTCAAACAACATTGGAAGCTTTTGCATGTGGCTTGCCCGTTATATCTAGTGATAATGTAGTAAGTTCACTTCAATATGTTGAGAATAATAAAAACGGTTTCATTGTTAACCTTAAAAAACCAAAAACAATTAGTGACGCTATTGATAAAATAAACTATGGTATGTCTCAAAACGCTATCTCCACTGCTCACAAAGTATCATTGGAGCAAGAAGGATTAAAACTTTTCGAAATTTTAAAAGGTTTACAAAAATGAACATCATTTATTTAACAAGTGCTATTAGACAGGAAGAATATCCAAATTTTTTATCTCTTTGGAATGTTACTCCAAATCCATCAAATCAGAACTTCCATTATCGTTTGATAAAATCTTTATCATTGCAAAATAATATTACCGTCATTACATTACGTCCTTATAATTCATCAAACTGCAAAATAAAACATTTCGATTCTTATAAGTTTGAAGAAAATAACACTTCTTGGAATTATCTAGAAGTGAAAAATAACAAGGTATTGAGATACATTTCATATTTGAAAGAATCTGAGAAAATCATTAAAAATCACTGCAAAAGTTCAATAATTATTGCAGATTCAATGAATTTTACTATCTTACAATTGGCTAACAAAATGTCTAAAAAATTTAAAATGCCTCTTGTATATTTGCTCACAGATTCACCTCACAACATTTCATTTTTGAAGAAAAAAAGACAAGATAAAATGATCAAACTTGCTCAACAAGCTGATGCATATATTTCTCTCACTAATGGCCTTGATGATTTATACAATAAATTCCAAAAACCTTCTGTTTTAGTCTCTGGTATTCTTGATGATTATGAGGATTTCACAATAAGCAAAGACCATGGAGATTATTTGCTTTTCTCCGGTGCAATGCTACCACAATATGGCGTCTATAATTTAATCGAAGCGTTCAAACAAATAGATCATAAAAACTTTAAATTAATAATTGCTGGACACCATTTCGACAAAACATTACTTAATGAGAAGATGGCAAACGATAATGACATTATATTTTTAGGAACTTTACCTTATCAAGAAATAAGAAAACTCGAGAATGGTGCCTTTGCATGTATTAATCCAAGACCTTTTTCTGAATCATTAGATAAATATTCCATTCCAAGCAAGACAATTGAATATGCAAGCTCACGAGCCGTTACTATCTCTGGAATCAATTCTAGACTACAGGAAATATTTAGGGATTCGATTATATGGTTAGATGATGCTTCACCAAAAAACATTGGAGAGGTTATTGAACAAACATTATCTTTAAGCGAAAATGAACGAAATGCATTAGTTTTAGAAGCTAATCAAAAAGCAAAACAATATTTCTCAAAAATCAATATTTGCGAGAAGATTACAAACTTTTTACTTAATATTTTCAAATAGAATTTGTTCTATTTCTTTAGTGATATATTTACACGAAAAGTTATTACTGTAATAGGCTAAATTTCTTTTGCCCATAACATTTAATCGGGAATTTTCTATACTGCATAATTTGTCTATGGCACACGCGATACTTGAGGCATCTTGTTTACAAACAACAACACCTCTTGTTTCGTTTGCTATCTTTAAACCATCTCCAGTCAAAGACCCAATGATTGGCTTACCAAATGATAAATACATAGTAAGCTTGTTTGGAATTGTATTGCCAACATATCCTTCAGCTTTCAAAGAAACAAATAAAGCATCGGCGTTAACTAAATATTTAATCGCCTCTTTAAATGGTTTAGGTCCATGATATATTACTCTATCTTCGACATTAAATTTCTTAATATTTTCTAAAAACTTCTGTGTATTAACACCCATACCGATCACATGAAAATGTACATTATTTTTAACTAAAGACATTGCTTCAGGAATGTTTTCTACTAATTGAATTGTTCCAATGTTTCCACAATAAAAAATATTGGTACCGGTCGGTAATTTTATTGGACATTCACACTCTAAAAAATTCTCAACCAATGAGCATTGCGGCACAAACTTAATTGGGACGTTATTTATATGCAAAACATCATTAAAATAATTCTTAAATGATGGGGACCCAATTAGTATTTCATCTGCGTTTTCATATAGTTTTTTAGACCATTTGTATAGAATTTTAAATACTAATGAGTTCTTTTTAATAGCACCTGTTATGCTAACTGATTCTGGCCATAAATCTACACAATGAACAACAAATCTCGTACCAAATTTTTTCTTATATAAAGAGCCAGCACTTAATATTGTAACAGGGGATAATGACATCGAATAAACAACATCGTATTTAGTTTTACAATGCCTAACCCATTTTTTAGAATTTCTCCAAAATGATAAATAATTTTTTATTGTCGAAATTTTTGATTTATTGCGTGGAGATATTTTTACACGATGGACATTGACGCCGTTGATTAGTTCATTTTTTACATTTTTATATTCTTTCAAAATATGGTCAAAACCATAATTTGGTTTTCCTGTAAGAACATCAACATTATGACCAAGTTTAACTAATTCTTCGCAAATATTAGAAATAGTAAAATTTTCTGGATAATAATACTGACAAACAACGAGAATTTTCATATTACATAAATGATAACAAATAGTTATCAAAATGACATTAAATTTGTAATACGTAATGCGTAATTACACATATTAATGACCAACATGAAATATATTTCAAAAATACATTTAAAATTGTATAATTGACTGGTATGTTCAATAACGTCAGATCGAATGTCATTGTTAATATTGTGAGGACTTTAGTTCTCACTATTCTTTCATTTATCACATTCCCTTGGGTTTGCAGGTGCCTCGGTGAAGCCCAATTAGGTTTATACTCGTGGGCCGCTACGTTTGTATCTTATTTTTTGATTATTGCAAAAATAGGTATACCAAATATTGCAGTAAGAGAATGTGTTAAAGTTAGAGACGATAAAGAGAAATTTTCAAATAAAGTTCAATCATTTTTCTTTCTTCAACTCATTTCAACGCTTCTATCATTTGGACTTCTTTGCGCGGTTGTTTTGCCTTTAGCGGCAAATGGTAATCAATCATTTGTCGATGCACAATCAATCATCTTCATTCTCTCATTAAATTTCTTAACTGGCGCATTCTCTTTTGAGTGGGTTTTTATTGCTTTAGAAAAGCAATTTTATATGTCCATCCGCTCAATAGCTGTTCTATGTATCTCATCAATTTTAGTCATAATTTTCGTAAAAAACTGGAAAGATGCATGGATTTACGCACTTGTCGCAGTCTCAGTAACTATCCTAACTACGATTGTAAATTTATTTTATGTTGGCAAATTTGTCTCGTTTAAAAAGACAATGCCATACTCATATAAAGAACTAATTAAACCTCTTTCAATATCATTTGCATTGAGTTTCTGTTTGGCACTTTATAACCAAACAGATGAATTTATTCTTGGATTATTGGATCAATCCAAAGTTGAAGTTGGCAACTATTCCGTTGGTGTAAAAGGGATAGATATTGTTATTGGTGTTATAACAGCTTTATCAACAGTCTTTATTCCCAGAAGCGCATATTGCTATCAGTTAGAAGACAAAAAGTATTTTAAAAATTTAAACCGATACTCAGTAAATATTTGTCTATTTATAGTTCTTCCCGCAATTGCCACTATGACAACTCTTGCCACTCCAATATGCGGTTTGATGAGTGGAAGCTCTTCATTAACGTCGTCGTTACAGTATAAAAATGCTCCGTGGGTTTTGACTGCTTTATGCCTCATGATGCTTACATATTCTCTTGGTGACATTATCTACGGTCAGATTCTGTTGCCTGCCAAAAAGGAAAAATATTATCTTTTTGCAATAGCAGGAGGCACTGCATTAAATATTATACTTTCTATAATTTTAGGAAAATATGCGATGCCAGAATCGCCATCAATTGCAGTTGCAATAGGTACCACAGTTACTGATTTGCTTGTTATTATCTTCTTAATTACAATTTCTTGGAAATGGACAAAAGATGCTCTATTTAATAAAAATTCATTAAAACTTTTTGTTGTAGCATTGATTATAGCTGGTACCTCAGTTGGTATAAGTTTTCTCACACAAAATGTGTGCATACAAACTGGGCACAATGCTGTTTTGACACAAACATTACAAATAATAATTACTGTATTAGTTGACGCAATAATATACATTGGATCATTAATTTTGCTTAAAGAAAATTTAGTTATGTCATTTTTCAAAAAGAAATCTAAGAATTTGGAGGATGAGCATGTCTAATCCAAACTTAAAAGAGAATAAAATGAAAAGATTTTTTGGGGTTCTTTCAAGAAATGTAATTAAAGTATTTTCCAAGAAACTTTATATCTCTTTGCAATACAAATACATCACTCATCATAAATGTAATTTTGATAAACCCATTCGCTATACAGAAAAGCTTCAACATTTAAGGCTTTTTGAATACCCAAAAAATGATTTAGTTAGGAAATGTGCTGGCCGAGTTGGTGTAAGAGATTTTGTAAAAGAACAGGGTTTTGCTGATAATTTAATTGAAATTTATGGAGTTTTTGATAAATTTGACGACATTGATTTCAATAAGTTGCCAAGTCAATTTGTGATGAAATGTTCTCACGCTTCTGGCTACAATTATCTCTGCTTTGATAAAACAAAACTCGATCTAAAGAAACTGAGAAAAAAGTTCAATAAGTGGTTAAAAACTAACTATGGCAAGAAAACTGTAGAATTGCACTATTCTAAAATTAAACCTCAAATTATTATTGAAAAGTTATTGTTAGAAAACAACTATTTGCCTGTTGAATATAAAATACATTGTTTTAATGGAACCGCTAAATATATGTATGTTGTGACTAATAGAAACAAAGATATTAGATATAATAACTACTATATAGATTGGAAAGAATTTGATGGCGCACAATTCAATGGATGGAAAAAAACAACTTCCCCAATAAAGAAACCAGAGAACTGGCCACAAATGGTTAAAATGGCAGAAAAATTATCTTCTCCGTTTCAGTTTGTTAGAGTAGATTTATATTCTATAAACAACAAAATATATTTTTCGGAACTTACATTTACCCCTGCAAAGGGAACATTAATTTTTGATGATGATAATGCTGATTTCGAAATTGGCAAATGGTTAGATATTAAAAATTAATTCCAATTTAAATTAGATAAGAAAATTTCATATACCATTAATGAATAGTTTCTTTTATATTGTTCCCTATTATAGTAGACATCTACAACATCGCTAAAAGTAATAGATATTCCTATACAATGTTCATAAGATAGTTTTTCCAAGGAAAAACCAAAAAAGACATAATTTGATTTAATATCGTATACTCCATTATTCTCACAATGATCTGAATGATTAGTCTCAAGACTTGATAATGGATAGGAATATGTATGTTTTTCTAACTTATTTTTCATTTGATTTTCGCAATATAAAGAAACGTGCAAGTTGATATCTGAATAATGAGAAGGGACTTGAGTTTCAGGATAGCCTTCATAATTTGTATAATCCACAGATGCCTTAAAACACATCGCAAAATAAGGAATTGTATCCTTAACATTGGAGACAATTTCTTTTTTAAACATTAGTCCAAAACCTTGCTCCTTAATTTGGACTCTCGATAATTGATATTTTCCACCACAAAACATACGTCCATCAAAAAGTTTTGAAGCGTATCCATAGTTAAATGATTCATCTACTAACGATAGATTGTTTTGTTTTCCATAATATGCGCCATCATTAAAACTAAAATTCCAAAATTCAAGTGAGCGTGCTCTAGCAGGATCAACGTGATCAACAAAATTATGATCGCCATAAGAAGTAAAAACAAAATTTGTTTCGTTGTCTAGTTTAATGGCTTCAATATCGTCTGCCGCCATTAAACGTGAATCAAAATCTGTATAAAAATTGTTATCAAAAACAGGGGAATTATATCTATCACCATATACAGCATTTTTAAGTCCATAACCGCATGAGGTGAGAGCAATTAATGGTAACAAAAAAATTAATTTATTATGCATTTTCATCGGCAATTTCCCCTTTATTTTCGTTATTTTTGTTTATATTGATAAAAACATTTTTGTAACAATATGCATAACAAAGAAGCACAATTACAACAAAAAATGGGCCAGTATAATACATTGGTAAATGATCACTAAAGAAAATGTACGGGCTACCTGAACTTGCCACAAAAGTATAAGTAAAGTAGACAAGTATAAATCCAATTAGAAAAGCTTTATTAGAAGTGGTTTCATTACTATTTTTAGCAAAATTAAATAAGCCCTTCATGCCGAGTATAAAGAACAAAATAAATAGTACAAATCCAAATAATCCACCAACTACGAATAAATCAAAGAACCAAGAATTAGTAAAATCACTCAATACAAAGTAGTTAGGATATTCTCGTGGATCTCCAAAGGCATGCCCAAACATATGACCATTGTTAAGAGAATCATTGCTAAAGATGTTGTGGGTGGCGCTAGAATAGTCGCCTAAATAAGAATTGAAAATTTTATCAGTGAAAGAATTATTACTAATTGCATTTCTAAATCCACTAGTAAATGACCATTGCCATTGACCATTAATAAAAATTAAGATAAATAGAACAGCAAATAACGCTACGCCTATTCCTATTACCCATTTAATAGCTTTAAGTGAAATTATCTTCTTAGAAGTTAGAACAACAAGTGTCAACATTATCAAGACCAATAAAGAAGAAATAATAACCATTTTTCCAGCTAAGAATACAAGTCCTATTATTGCGAGAAGAGTAAATAAACAATACAAAACAAATAGTTTGGTATTCTTTTTAGGTGAAATGAAAAATAGTCCAATTGCAGAACATAAAAGTAAAGTTGGATATAATGCAGCATATTGTAATGTAACTTCTCTAAGCTTAAATCCCATCAAGGAATAAGCCATTTCACTAACAGCAACACTACTTTTTTCGCCGGCATAATATATAAACCAATTTTTACAGGTAATAACGTGTAAAGGACCAAATTGAATTAATGTAGCAATAAAATTAATAAGCGTAAGAATAGCTAAGGTAGAAAAAATAACAGTGAATAAGGTTGATAATTTGAGATATTTATTAAATGAAATTAGATAACCAATTAAAGCAAAGGCAGTTAATGCTATAGGTAAACAAACATTCATGGTCATAGACATTTCATTTTTTGCAAATATGCTAATTGCAGAAATGATGCCAAATAGTACAAGTGGAAATAATAAAAACGCAAATGAATAGAAAGAATCAAAATGAATTTTTCTAAAACTCACGATGATAAGTAAAATAACGATAACTCCACCCATGATAACATCTGCAATTATTGAATTACCAAGTGAGAAAGTTAAAAATGCAATAACTTCCAAAAACAAAAAGGCGACGCCATAAGCATAAACACCCCAATTTATTTTCTTTTTATCTTTTGATGCCTCGCGCATGTATATATTATATAAAATTTTTTAGATTAAGATTTAATAAAAAACTCTACTAGAGAGTTCTATTATTCTTCAGGAATGAAATAATCAATATCAAAGTCATTTGAACGACCATCGATATATTCTTCGGCCTCTTCAAAGGCTTCAGCCATATCAACCATTTCGCTATCGGTTAATGAAGTGTTTTTATTTCTTGGATCATTCATAATTCTTGTTAATAAGATACCATCCAAAAACAATGCAAACAACAAATATTTGAAACAATTTTAGACACTGTCTAGTTTTAGTAATTTATTAGTATTTTTATAAATAAAAGAATTAAAAAACTATATAGTTAAATTGTAGGTTTATTTGCCATCGTTAATAAATAGGACACCAAGACATTTTGGTCCACAATGGCTTACGATTGTTGAGTTAGCAACGCTGATCAAAACTTCTTTAAATCCACGTTCCTTCATTTTCCTCACTGCATCATTAATTATTTCGGGTGCGGCATGAGAATGAGTGACAAAACATCTAGTTAAATCTGGTTTATTAAATTGTTCCAATGAAAGGTCAACGTAATCAGGAACAACATTTTTGGACTTACCAGAAAATTTCTTTCCAGGAATCATATTCCCATCTTTAACTAAAATTTGTGGTTTAATTCTTAGAAGCATTGATCCAAATCTAGCAAGAGACGAACATCTTCCACCTTTGTGCAAATACTTTGTGGTGTTCAAAACGAAACTAGCTTGAACATAAGGTATTCTTGCTTCTACTTTTTTCACAATTTCTTCAGGAGAAAGTCCTAAATTAGCAAGTTCGCGGGCATGAATCGCCAATAACGCAATACCGGTTGATAAACTTTTAGTATCAATAACAAAGACATTTTTGAGATTTTTGGCTACTCTCACAGCGTTTCCATATGCAGATGAAAGCGTTGAACTTAAGGATAAATGTATAACAGCATCATATTCCTTTAATAACTTAGAAAAATGTTGATCGAACTGATATTCATTAACTGCAGCAGTCTTAGGCAAAACTCCAGTTTCATCAACATATTTAAAAATAACGTCTGGGGTAATTTCTCCATCGTTTCCAGATTTATCACCTAATAAAACTGTAAAAGGCACAGTTTTTATGTCGTATTTGTCTAAAACATCTTGTTGAACATCGATTGTTGTTTCAGAAGAGATTGCAATTTTCATTTTTTTACCTTGCGCTTTATATTAATTCTTTTTTTAAATAAAATCAAAATAAGTTTCCTCTAATATAATATCAAAAAGAAAAAGGGATAAAACCCTTAGTTTTCTTTTCTGGTGGAGCCGGCGGTATCGAAACCGCGTCCGAAGATGACTCTTCAATAACGTCTACAGCTTAGACGATATTAATTTTTAACAAGCGTTTATGTATCGACGCACTAGTGCTTGCGAGACTTCCTAGTTTTGCTAAAAGATAACAAGTCCACTTCTTTTAACTATCCTTTTGTTATGACATCTTACTCAAACGTGAAAGGAATAAAACTTTGAGAGACGCTCTGTCCGACAATCTGTCGGTCCCTATATCGGGTAGACTAAGCTAAGCAGAGTGATTGAGCTCTAGGAGCTCTCATATAACTGTTATCAGTTATTTTTGTTTGACATTTATGGTTGTCAGCCAGCTGCTGTTAGAGCCTAGCACATCTCCGTCGAATCCTATACGACCCCATGTGTTGCTTTATAGCAAAAAATATTATACATTTTTGCCAATAAATTCAAAACAAAAAAAATAAATAATTTATTTATTGTTTGAAAATAATAAAATAATTTAATAAAATTATCACAGTTTAATTATGGGTGCACAAGCAAAAAGAAACTTCTCAAATATATTTGGTGGATTAATTAGCAACCAAAAAGCTATTGATGGCGCTAAAGAAATGCCATGGTTTGTAGCGGTTCTTTTTGGTGTTATCGCTGCATTTATTCCTGTAATTCCTACAATGACAGCAATTGCGAAAGTCAATGGTTCTAACTTTGCATCTGCTTTAAATTATGACCAAGATTGTGCAACTACTGACTGTTCATTCCAATTTTTAAAAGATGGATATGAATTAAAATTCCTAGATGGACAACTTAGAGCATATAAAGATGATGTTCTTTCTTTAGACTCCACTATTGGAAAAAATCACACTCGTAAATTTGCAACTAATCCAGTCACCGGAAAAGAATATGCTTCTCCGATTTCTCTTATTGAATTAACTACTGTTTATGTTGATGGAGATGCAAGTGCAGCAAGTACTGTTATTACTTCATTAAATGATAAATATTATAGACTTGACCTTGATTTTGTCGGCCAAACTCCAAAAACATATGAAGAAATTAAAGATGATACAGAAAATATGTACTATTTGCCTAGTATCCTCTGTTTTTATAGAACTGGCCTTTCTTATTTTATAAGACCAATTGGCAGGTCCAATGTTGCCGCTAGTAGTTTTGCTGGTTCCACGTGGACATATACATTCTGCCCAGATGGAATGTTCCATAGATTATTAACAGATAAAGCAATCGATCCTGATGGTGAATTTTTATCTGCTAAATTTTTGAATTCATATAACAGTTGGACTGATTTTCCATCAGACAAAATACAATTTGCCGAAAATACTTTTGTGCGTTTAATGGTTGTGTTTGATGAAAGTTATATTGAGGCCAAAAACAAAGCTATGGCTATCAATACATGGATGTATATTGGTGTTTACGCAGGCTTGATTTTGTTAATGGGCGTATTAATCTTTATATTAACTAGAGGTAAGAAAAACGTATTTAATTATTTAAAATTCTGGACATGTATGAAAATTTCAATGTGGGCTTCATTATCTCCAGCTATTATCGCGTTAATACTAAGCTTTATCATTCCTCGATTTGCAGTTATGTCATTCATTATTCTCGATGGCATCAGAATAATGTGGCTCTGCATGAGACAATTAAGACCACAATAAAACACTCAATCGAGTGTTTTTTTAATCACCATAATCGGAACCGCGAGACTTATCCTCGACAAATATTTTTAATGGATCAGTAACATCGGTTATTTCTAGAAAAATAAATTGATCAACTTCCGTTTGAGGAAATTCAAAGTTTCCAACAAATACAACTTTCTTATTTTTTCTAACCAATCTTTCAATTTCGTTTAAAATTTTTTCAAACGATTCTGGACGATATGTTTTAAACCCGATTAGTTGAGTATAAAAAGCTGGTTCTACATAAAACATACTTCCATCATCCAAAATATATTTTTTTGAATATGGATTTTTATTATCGAATTCTTCTTTATATTTATTAAATTCAGGATAATTCATTTATGATAGACCTCGTTGTTTAAAATTTTAAATGAGCGATAAATTTGTTCAAGCAAAATTAGTCTTGTCATTTGATGCAAGAATGTAAGTTTCGATAAACTAATAGAATCATTTGCTCTGGTTCTAACTTCTTCAGATAAACCATAACTTCCACCAATAACAAAGGTAATTTTTGAGCCTCCTTTTTGGAAAGATTTGTCTAAAATAGTTGCGAATTGCAGACTATTTGGCTCATTTTTGTTTAAATCTAAGGTAATCACATATTCCGTATTTTTGATATTTTTAAGAATGGATTTACCTTCTTCAGTTTTAGCTTTTTCAATTTCAAAAATGCTGTTTGAATCATAAATTGAATAATCATTTAATTCAAAGATTTCCACATCAGAATAAGGCTGAATTCTCTTAACATATTCAGCTATTCCGTCCTTCAAATATTTTTCTTTTATCTTGCCTACTGCAATTATTTTAATTTTCATAATTACCGCCTAATAAGGACACCCATTGGTTAGCGCAACGTATCTTATATTTATTAAAATCAAAACCTTTAAATGCAAAAACTTCATTATAGGCTTTAAGAGCTCGTTCTGGAGTATTTGCTTCTTCTGATAAATGTGCTAAAACAATTTCTTTTATATTCTGCCCGATAATATCTAACGTCGCAAATGCACTATCTTCATTACATAAATGTCCATGATCAGATAATATACGCTGTTTTAATTCCATCGTTCTATTAGTTTCCATCAACATTTTAATATCATGATTACTTTCAATAATTAAGTAATCCGGATCCTTTAATATATCAAGTGAGTCCTTAAGAAAAACGCCCGTATCAGTCATATACACTAGTTTTTCATTTTTAGATTTTATGACAAATCCACAAGGATTAATGGCATCATGACTTGTATTGAAAGGGATTATTGTCAGATCTTTAATCTTAATTTCTTTATCTAAATTAATGATGTTTGACAAACTTGAAGGCAACGTGCCCTGTAGACCATACATTTTTTTAGGAGATAAGAATTTAATACCTTTTATGTGATCAGAATGGTTATGCGTAAAAAATGCTGCATCAATATCTTTAGTACACAAATTTATTTCTTTTAAACCTTCTTCTAGTCGACATAAAGAAATCCCCAAATCAATGAGGATTCTTGTATTATTTTCGACAATTACTGTGGCATTACCTTTTGAGCCACTGGCTATTACGTTAAAAAACATTTTAATCTATATCGTCTTTTGTTATTTCTCTCATAGCGTCTTCCCACTCTTTAGATGGAGTATCAAATCTTTGATAATCCTTGTAGAAGAATAATGGGAATTTTCCAGTTGAACCATTTCTATTTTTTGCAACATTTATTTCTATATATGAAGCGTTGCCAGGAATTGAATTACCGAGTTCTTGTTCTTTCTTTCTTTTCGCTAATTCATATTTATCTTCGTTGGTCAAATTTCCACCTTTTTTATGTCCAATAGATGAATCAGAAGCGGAATCTTTATAATAATCAGCACGATATAAAAGCATAACAACATCAGCATCTTGTTCGATAGATCCACTGTCTCTAAGATCACTCAACATCGGGCGTTTATTTTCACCACGTTTTTCACAATCACGTGAAAGTTGGCTAACAACAATAATAGGTATGTTCAATTCCTTTGCCAAACCCTTTAAAGTCAAAGAAATTTTTCTCACTTCTTCTTGTCTGGAATCTGGATTTGATTTGCCACCAGAAGAAGTTTGCACAAGTCCAAGATAATCAATAATAATTAAACCTAGGTTTGGTTCGTGAACCTGTAATTTTCTTGATTTGTTAACAATATCAGAAATTTTAATACCTGATGTTTCATCAAGATAAATTGGAGCCTGACTTAATTCTCTAAATGCATCAGACATATCAATACGTTCTTTTTGATTTAACTTTCCAGTAATAATGTTATTTAAAGAAACGCAACTAGATGATGCTAATAAACGTTTAAACAAAGTATCGTTTGTCATTTCAATTGAGAAAATAGCGACAGCTTTCCCTCCCCTAGTTGCAACTTTGTGAGCAATATTTAAAGCGAAAGCAGTTTTGCCAACAGATGGACGAGCAGCAACAATAATCATTTCGCCTTTTTGGAAACCATGAGTGAGTTCATTCAATCTAGGAAATCCAGTGTTTATTCCAGTAACACCATTTTCAGAAACTTGAATATTATCTAACTTTGCTTTTACTTTTGCTGCGACGTTATCCATTGTTTCAAATGTAGATACCTTTCTTTTCTCCACAGCATCTTTAAAAGCTGTTTCAGAAGTTAAAATAAAGTCGTTTACATCTGTAATTTCAGCGGTTCTATATTTTTCATCAATACCACGAATTGTAATAAGCATATTACGTAAAACAGCCTGATCATAGACAATGTCGATATAAAATTTCAAAGCACTTAAAGCAACCATTGAATCAGAACATTGTTGGAGATAACTAACTCCGCCAATATTTTCTAATTCTTTCATATTCATAAGTTCTTCACTAACTGTTAAAACATCAACAGCTTTTTGTTTTGCGTTAATTGAACTAATGGCACGGAAAATTAGTTGATGTCTACCTTCATAAAAATCACTTTCATTTAGAGAAGTTAAAACATCTAGTAGGGAATCTTTATCAAGTAAGGCTGATCCTAATACAGCTCTTTCAGCATCAGAATTATGTGGTAAATCGTTTGCAACTTTTTTCGCCATATTATTTTCCCTCCTCTACTATGTGAACATTAATTTCGCCGATAACACCTTTGTATAAATCAATCTTTAACTTATAGAATCCAAAAGAGTCTAATGGTCCTTTATCTAAAAATTTTCTTTTATCGACTGTAATTCCAAATTTTGTCTCTAATTGATCTTCGATTTGTTTTAAAGAAATGCTTCCAAAAGTTCTACCTGCATTTCCACCTTTTAATGAAAATTCGCAAGTAATTGTCTCAAGTTTTTTTGCTAATAAAGTTGCTTCTTTTCTTGCGTTTTCATCAGCAATTCTCGCATTTTCTTTTTGATTTTCTAAAATTTCTTGAGATTTTTTGCTTGAAGGAACAGCAAGTTTTCTTGGTAATAAAAAGTTGTTTGCATACCCATCACTAACCTTAACTGTTTGGTTCTTTTTACCAACACCTTTGACATCAGATAATAAAATAACTTCCATTGCTTATTCCTCCCTTAAACCTAATTTTGCATCGCTCTTTGCATCGGCATAATATTTTTCTAATACTGAACATAACATCTCTTCAACAGCTGCTAAATCACTCTTTTCAAAGACACAAGCAGCTGAACTAAAATGGCCGCCGCCACCTAATTTCTCCGCAAGTAATTGAACATTAACTAATCCATCACTACGAGCTGACATTCTTATTTCTCTGTTTGATATTTTTCCTAAAACAAATGCAGCGTGAACACCTTTCATTGCGAGACATATATTCGACGCTTTTGCAATAGTTGACTGATCGTAAATGATGTCAGGGTTTGCAATTGCATAAACAACACCATATTGAGGAGTTTTTAGGTTCCTAACTATATCGTTAACTTCTTTATATTCTTCATAATCATCTTTTAATAAATCATCTGCCAAAGCATTATCAGCACCATATTCTTTTAATATGGTAGATGCTTCAAATGTTCTCATACCTGTATTCCTACTTTTGAAATATCCACTATCAAGGAATATTCCAGAAAGCATAATAGTAGCAAATGAGTTAGGCAAATAAATGCGCGGATTCACAGAAGCGAATTTTATAAATTCAGCAATAAGTTCACAGGATGAACTTGCTGCAGGATCGATATGGTTAAACACAGGAGATTCAATATATTCTTCAGCTCTTCTGTGGTGGTCAATGACGACTACCTTGCCTATTTTCTCAAGTAAAGAAGGTGCCATAACCATGCTAGGAATGTGAACATCTACAACGACTAATAATGTATTTGGTTCTATTAAACTTTCTGTTTCTTTCTCACTTACAAATAATTTATCGTGCTCTTCTTTTGAAAAGCATGAATTCATTGCTGCTCTAGTTTTGCCTTCAGTTGCTTTTATATTAACAACAACATTTGATTTAATTTGTGCGTAATCACATATAGCTTTAATGCCTAAACATGCACCAAAAGCATCCATGTCCATATCAGTGTGGCCCATAATTAATACATTTGAAGAGTTCTTAATTAACGAGATTAAAGAATCTGCTAAAACACGAATCTTAACTCTATTACGTTTTTCCTGAGCTTCTGTTTTTCCACCGATAAATTCCATATCTTTTCCATATGCGGAAACAACAACCTGGTCACCACCACGTGACATAGCAACATCTAATGCCGCATTTGCAAGCTCATTTAGTTTAACAACATCAGGAAAATCATGTGCAATACCAATTGAAAGAGTTAAAGGAATGTCTTCATGAACAGAAACAGCACGAACTTTATCAACAATAGAAAAATTATCATTTTTCATTTTGCTGAAACTCTCATAATTGCAGAGCAAGGAATAACTATCATCCTTAAATCTTCTTAGTAAAATATCATATTGTTTTGCATAATCAAATAATTCATTTTTAACTTTAGAAATCGTATCGTTATAATCTTCATCACCACGAACAACATCTGCAAAGTTATCAATCGAGATAACTCCGACAACAGGGGCTTGCTCTCTACTATATTTATATAGAGATTCATAGTCAGAAGTATCTTTAAAAATCCAAAGGCCAGCTTCCGCTAAAAACTTAACTTCATAATTTCTTGAATTAATAACAATTTTAGAAATTGTTTCACTATTACCAGCTTGTATAAGTTCTTCTAATGAAGGTTGCCATTCCAATATTTTTAAATCGATAATATCGATGTGACGATCTTTAAATAGATCATTAGTCCAAATAACAACACCATCATCATTGGTAACGGCAAGACCAATCATCGCAAAGTTATAAGCTTCTTGAACATCACTTCCGATAACCTCGGCAGCATGCAAATCTGTTTTTTGTCTTAAAGAGGAGACCTTAATAAACATTATCCAAACAAAAATTATATTAATTAAGATAAGTCCAATTGCTCCGATTAATAGATATATTGGCTCAACATAAGCTTGAATATTTGTAAAATTTGTTAAATAAAAACCACAAAAGACTGATAAGAAAATCAGTTCAGTTAAGATGATAATAAAGCAAGCGAGTTTAAGATGTTTAATTGTTTTTCCCATATCTGCTTACTTATTATAAATAATAATATGATATATATAAACGCTTTTTAGAAATTATTTATTTTTGTGCCCATGTTGATAACAAACATTTTTGATTTTATCAAAGAATTTGTTTTCAAATTCATAGAATGAGAAGTGCCTTCCGAATACAAGAAAATGTAAAAAAGGGACAAAATATGTAACCGCCACAACGCCTGCAATCGTAACTATGCATAGCAAAAACAATCCAATAGTCATTCCAAAAATTTGTGCGTTATTTGATAAAGCTAAACCATTCCAATTCTTCAATAAAATTAAATGTATCATATATGCTTCAAGCGTAAATCTCCCGCAAAACCCTAGCAAATCGGACATTTTGAGACATTTTAGCAAGTTGATAATTCCAATATAAAATAATATTGCGCATAAACTTCCAACATAAATCATTCCAACACTAGAAAGAAATGTTACCTTAATAATATTCATGTTAAAAATCGATACTGGAAACAAACCAGCTAGCCCAACAGCAATAAAAGAAATTAGTACAAATTTATTTTTAATTTTTAAAGATAAATTGCCAAATAAATATCCAACAATAAAGACAGGAATGTAGGTGACAAAATAGTTATATCCAATTGAACTATCAGTAGTTATGACTCCATTGTTTCTGAGTATTATCAAAGTAACCAAGCCAACAATTAAAACAGCAGGAACAAATACAACTTTGAGTTTTGGTTTTACTGAACTTATTAACAATCCGATATCTACAACAATTGAAATCCATAACAAAATCCACAAAACCCATAGTCCCATTACAGGATAATTCATGCATTCATTAAAAGCGGTTGCGAAGTCAGGCCATTGTTTATTTACAAGAACTCGAAACAATAAAAATAATATGAATGGTAGAAGATAAGCAAAACCTCTTTTTAATATGTCGTATAAAAAACCTATGGGTTTCAAGTGTTCTTTATATCTATAAGACATTCCAGATAAAAAGAAAAAGACCGGAACACCTAGTAACAAAATATAAACTGATCCCCAAGTATCGGTATATCCGGGGATGGTGCGTTGCAAAACATGTGTCAGGATAATAAAAAGAATGGCTATAAATTTGCCTATATCAATAGCAGCCACTCTTTTAGTGTTCATATTACTTTAAAACAATTGTCATACTAATCGCAGCAATCATAATTAAACTGCATACAATAGGATTGTAAATAATTTTTGATAAATTAAATGAGCCTTTCTTTTCTAATGGTTTTTTGACCATGAATAAAACAAAGCCAAATAAAGCAACATATGAGATAGCAATGACATTGGAAATCAAAACATAATTAATCCATTGTTCAGATCCAATCGATGTAACATCATATTTAATAAATGTTGTGCTAACAAACAAATATAGTGTATTTGCTAATGCAAATGCTCCTAAACTTCTAAGTGATAATACCTTTTTAGGGTTAAACACAAGAAGACCTAATGTGCAAAAACCTGATTCCAAAAGAATGTAATAGCATGCATTAAATTGTAAATGGAAAATTGCACAAACCACTGCTTTAATTCCTGCAGCTAATAAGCCAATATAGATAACAGTTCTAATAGCATTTTCCTTCTTATAACAGCAAGCCATTAAGAACATTGCAATTGGGACCATAATTACTGTACTTGATGCAAATAATCTCACTGTATCAGCGACAAACGAAAGATGGAGCAAACTACCTAATGTAGCTTCTAAAAAACCCCATATTCCTCCAAAAAATAAAACAGACAACAAAATCCGAATATGTTTATTTGTAATGTTTTTCATATGTTAAATCCTCAACATTTATTTTCCCAATTTGTGTCACAAAAATCAAACTTTTATTTTTGTTCGTGCGCACGGTCTTTTACCTTGAAAGACGCGCACAAACAAAAGATTATTTCTGTTTTTTTCTTACTAACTCTAAAGTAAAATATTTCTATGAACAATATTTTTGAAACACTAAACAAATTATCTAAGCAAGGAAAAGATGTAGTTCTGGTAACTGTAACCGAAAAAGAAGGTATGGGGCCTGCCGATGTTGGCAAAAAAATGCTTGTTGATGAAGACAATAACGCGATTGGCACTGTTGGCGGCGGCGCTATTGAATTTTATGCTAGAGAAAAATGTAAACAAGTAATAAAAGAAAGAAAATCATTTACCGAAAAATATATGTTATATGGGCGAGATGTTTATCCTGAAGGAGATGAAATTCCTTTAGATATGGTTTGTGGTGGCAAGGTTACACTGTTCTATGAGTTTGTAGGTCCTAAACAACATGTATATATTTTTGGGGCTGGACATTGTGGCGCTGCTCTTGCAAAAACACTAAAACCATTAGGATTTCATATAACAATTATTGAGGAAAGAGAATCTGTCATCAATTCATTAGATGATTCGTGTGATGAAAAAGTTAATGTTGGCTTTGTTGAATATATAGAAAAATATGGTTTGAAACCAAATGCCTATTTAGTAGTTTGTACACCTAGTCACACAAATGATTATCATGTACTGAATAAAGTATTAGAGATTGGCTATAATCCATCATATTTTGGAATGCTTTGTTCAAAGAAAAAAATTGGAGAATATATGCAAAAAGCCAATGAAATTTATGGAAATGATCTCAATTTGCAAAATTTTTATTCACCGATTGGATTAGATATTGGTGGCAATTCTCCTGAAGAAATTGCTATTTCTATAGCAGGTGAAATGCTATCTGTTTATTATAAAAAAGAACATCTTAATTCCCACTTAAGAAACACAGTTCCTGATAACGAAAAATATTTTGAATAATTATAAATCTTGAATGTGTGGCAATGAAGAAATTGCACCTTTTTTTGTTACAGTTTTCGAACTTACTAATGAAGCAAACTTTAAACATTCTTTAATGGATTTTCCCTTTAACAAGTATGAAGAAAACGCTCCGCAGTAACTATCTCCAGCACACGTTGTGTCAACTACATTAACTTTATTTGGAGGCACATTTATTGTTTCTTGATTATTCACAAAAAGTGATCCTTTTTCACCTAACGTAACAATAACGTTTTGGACACCGAGTTTTAGTAGAGTTTTCGCCTTATATTCATAAGATTCTTTACCGGGAATAAAGCCATCTAATTCATGTTCGTTAGGAATAAAATAATCAATGTATTTCAAATACTCATTATCAATAAAATGATATGGGGCTGGATTTAAAACAACCTTTGCTCCTATATTTTTTGCACACTTTATTAGATGTAAAACGCAATCAATAGGAATCTCTAATTGGAGTAGCAAAATATCGTTTGCTTCAATTAAATTTTCAAATTCTTTCATGTCGCTTATAGTTAACGCTTCATTTGCTCCAGGAATAGTAATGATTTGATTTTCCCCTTTTACTGTTTCACACCATATATGTGCTGAACCTGTCGGAGCAGTTTTAACAAATAAATGATTATTGAGATTTATTGAATCAAAATATTTTTTAACTTTTTCTCCATTTGGATCATTCCCAATTGCTCCTACAAACATAACAGGGGTTTCTAAAAAATGAATGGCGCAAGCTTGATTAGCTCCCTTCCCTCCAATGTTACTCATGAATGATTCGCCCATCTCTGTCGTTCCTGGAACCGGAACTTTCTTGGTATAAACAACGTTATCAATATTAATAGAACCAACAACAATAATTTTATTCATAATGCTTTAACCCTTGTTCAACAATATTCCAGAATTTCTCAACATTAATATCTATTCCAACATAAACGTTTTTTTGTAAATGAAGGACATCTAATATGTCACAATTAGTTCTACCATCACTAGGACCACGCGTGCAATCGACTGTAACATTCATCTTTTTAAAAGTGACTAAATTTTCATCAATAATTGAGGCTATAGTTACAGGATCATGCAATGGTCCAGCAGGTATACCAAACAATGCTTGATTAGATTTATTGAAAAACTCCATTAATGAGACAAACATATCACTTGCTCTGTTGTGAATTCCACGCATTTTCTCAATAATTCCCTGCAAAACCAGCACTTTTCGTGTAATATCAAGTCCAATCATTTTGAGACAAACGCCACTGTTTATAACAATGTCTGCAGCCTCAGGATCACATAAAATATTGAATTCAGCAGCAGGCGTAATATTGCCTAAACCAATGCTTCCACCCATAAAAATAACTTCCTTAATATTCTTCACAATCGTTGGATCTTTTTTAATGGCCAGTGCAAGATTTGTCATTGGGCCGCAGGTCACAATTGTCACATCTTTATATTTATGTAGGGAACTAACAATGAAACTAGCAGCATCAACATCTGGTACAGTAATATTGTATTGGGGAAAATTAAACCCATCTAAACCTGTCTCCCCATGTATTTCAGCGCATGCCTGTTGAGGCTTTACTAATGGTTTATCCGAGCCCATATATATTGGAACATCTAATCCTAAATATCTTGAAACGTTGAATGCGTTTCTAAACGTCTTATCTATTGTTTGATTTCCAGAAACAACAGTAATACCTAATAGTTCTATGTCTTCAGTGCTACCTGCTAACATGATAGCAAAAGCATCATCATGTCCTGGATCAACATCTAAAATTAACTTACGCTTTTCCATATTTTATTCCTTAAAAAATTGATGCAAATGCTTATGAAAATTAATATCTTCATCAAATACAGCATGTGAATAGTCGTCATATATATAATATTTACATTTCAATGCTTCAATTAATTCTAGTGTACCTTCAATACTAGTTACTGAATCTTTTCTAGATCCAATAACAAATACTGGACATGTAATTTTGTTTAATTGATCAAAACAATTAAAATTTCTACAAGCTACTGCATTTTTACCAAAATTAATTAGTTGGTCTTTTGTTCCCATTTTTTCAAGAGCATTGAAAGCATCTTTATATCTAATTAAATAATCCTTCGAATATATTTTAGAAAACGCATATTGATTTAATTTTATTGCATCACCTAAATCTGACAATCGTTTCCATTCATTAAAAACTTCAGCTGAAACAACGTTTTGTTTTGACAATGTCGAAGTAAGGACAACTTTTTTAACAAGGTCTTTGTGTTGAATTGCTAAAATCTGGGCAATCATTCCACCTTGAGAAGCTCCAAAAATATAAGCGTTTTCAATGTTTAGTTGTCTCATGGCCTCAGCTATATCATTCGCCATTTGTTCAATAGAATAACTATTAAGAAAATTATTGTTATATGTAAATAAATAAACTTGATAGTCTTTACAAAAATCATCAAATATTTGTTGTATTATTTCGTCATTATTTACTACTGATAATAAGCATATACCAGGTAATATAACAAAAAGCTTTTTACCACTTCCAAAGTGTAAATAATCGATTTCTGCATTGTTTTTTAAAATAATTCTCATATTAGCACAATGAGAAAACCAATTAACAATCCCACAAAAGTAACAAGAGCAGGGAGCTTAGATTTCCACATTAAATATGACTCAGGTAATAGTTCACCAAACACTACATAAAGCATGGCTCCGCTTGCTAAAGCAAGACTTATAGATAATCCAATTGGACCGATATTTCCGATAGCAAATCCAATAACTGCACCAATAACTGTTGGAATACCAGTAGATGCAGTAATTAAAACAGCCTTCCATTTTTTTGTTCCACCAACAACAAGAGGAACGGCAACAGCCATTCCCTCTGGAACGTTATGTAAGCCAATCACGACGGCTAAAGCAAAGCCACTACTAACAATAATCGCACTAGGATTCGTAGCATAGCTAGCTCCAATAGCAATACCCTCAGGTAAATTATGTAATGCTATAACTATCGCAGTAATTAAACCTGCAACAAATAAGCTATTGTGATTTTTTTTATGAACTTCAATGTGATCCAAATGGATCATTTCGTTAAGATCATCATGCAAATCAGGGTGACCAGATGATGTGTGTGGCACTTCTTTAGAAAGACGTTTATCAATTAAATTATTAATTAAATAAACAAGAATGTAACCAACAAAGGCACATCCCAATACTACAACAACATAATACCAGTTATTTTGCTTATCTTTGATAAACGGGATAATTGATTCTTGAAATAAATCAAACACAACAATGGCTAACATAATACCGCCAGCAAAGCTAAGTAATAATGATACGCCTTTATTAGAATTCTTATTAACTAAAACACCAATTAGACCACCAAGACCGGTGCCAATTATTCCTGAAACTGCTGTTACTAATATTACCCAACCAATATATTCCATATCAATTGATAGTATACAATAAATGAATTTATTTTATAACAATAATAATTGGATGGCTTTTGATTAACCGCGATTATATCTTGTTCTTTTTATAAACTTACCTGATCCACGTTTTCCAAGAAATTTTCCATCTTTGAAAACTAACTTACCTCTAAGATATGTTGAATCTATATAACCATGGCATTTATGCCCTTCCCAAATGGTGTAATCATAATTAGAATGCATATTTTTAACTGATATAACAAAATCTTTATTAGGATCAAAGATAACAATATCGGCATCTTTTCCTATTTCTATACTTCCTTTATTTTTGCAACCAAATATCTTAGCTGGATTATATGAACAAACTTTCACAACGGTTTCAAAAGTTGTCTTCCCTTCATTTGCTTTACTTAACATATAAGGATACATATTTTCTATCCCTGCACAGCCATTAGGTGTCTTTGTAAAGTCATCTTTTCCCCACAATTTTTCTTCTTTTTTAAATGGACAATGATCTGTTGCGATAGTGTCTATATATCCATCATTTAAGGCTTTCCATAATGCATCTTGAGATTCTTTATTTTTCATGGGTGGAGAGCAAACAAAATTTATGCCATCAACCCTTTTATAAACTTCATTTGTAAATTCTAAATAATGTGGACAAGTTTCAATTTTTATATCAAATCCCGCCTGTTTTGCTTGAATTGCTGCTTCAAGTCCTTCTTTATCTGACATATGAACTAGATATAAAGGGGCCTTTAAATTTGTTGCTAAACGTATTGCCCTTTTATCAGCTTCAGCTGCAACAGATTCTGGTCGAGACATATAGTGATACCATGGGCTTGTTTTGCCTTCTTTTAAATATTTTTGGCAACGTTCTTCTAACATCTCATAATTTTCTGCATGTAAATTTAAAATAGCTCCAACTTCTTTAGTTCTTTTTAAAAGAGTAGAGATCATCTGGTCTGATAACATCATTCCCTCTTTTTTATATACCATATATCCCTTATATGAAGTAATTCCATTTTCACAAGCTTCATCCATTTCGTTTAGAATTTCTCCATCGTTAAAATCTGTTATGGCGCAATGGAAGGAATAATCAGCACAGGCATCTTTTTGGCACATTTCAAAACGTGGTTTTAATGTTTCTTTAATAGATACGCCCTTAGTTTGACAAGGATAATCGATTATTGATGTAGTTCCACCACAAAGTGCGGCTCTTGTGCCAGTGAAATAATCATCTGCTGAAAAGGTGGTTTTATATGACATAGCTAAATGAGTATGTGCATCAATTGCTCCAGGAACAACTATTTTTCCGCTAGCATCCACTATTTCATTGGCTTCCACATTTAAATTTAGACCAATCAAAATTATCTTTTCATCTTTGACTGCAATATCTACGTTTTCTATCTTATTAGGTAAAACAACTTTACCATTTTTAATCAATAAATCACACTTAATAATCATCGCTTTTATTATAACAAATAAATTCATTCATTTTCACAATATTCGCCTCTTTTTTTATAAACATAATTTTAAGTTTATCAATAAATGCTAATTCAACGTTAGTTGAATAATAACTCTTTTTCTATTCATCTCTTGTCATAGTTTTCTCCTTACATAGATTGAATTTTGAATGTATGTTTTCATGGCAGCAGTTCTCTATTTTTGTAATTTTAGTTTAACTTTTTTCTATTTAGTTTGGTCACCCACCACAACGACAAAAAGACCACCCTCGCGAGCGATCTTCTAAATACTATTTTATTTCTGCACTAATATTTGTCACGTTTTCTTCAAACGCACTTGTCTCTTTACAAAAATTGTAGTCGAACAAAATCATTTGAAAGAAAAAGAACAAATTGAAGTGTAGAAAAAACCCGGCCAGGGCAGCCAGTACAGTTGGTTTTATTAGTTGTATGTGGGCCAGTGCTGAGAGTATGGATTATTGGCACGCCAGCATGTTGTTATATTGTATTTAGAAGTCTGTATGGCAAGCAGAATGACAGCTGGTGAGCATTTATTAGTTAATTATGTTTTTGTGTGTCTATGGGCTTGTTTTGCTGGCAGGCTGTTGGAGGCAGAGCTGGTTGAATTAATTAGCCTTTATATATTTTATATATAGTTAATAGTATGGGCTGTGTCAGCAGGTATGAATTAATAGTTATATTTATGTATAGGATGATAGACAGTTAGTATGTATTAATTGTTATAGGATTATATGAATTATTAGTTATTATTTTTTATTGTTGGGCTGACACCATATTAGTAAGTATTAAAAAAGATCTATTGGTTGGATAGATCAATTTTATTGTTTGTTTTTTATGTATTGTAATTTTTGCAATTAATTTTGTTGTTTTTTCTTTAAATTAAATTGTTTGATTACATATTGTTTATTTTTTTGAAGTTTGCACTATTAGAATTTTAATAATAATAGTTAAATTAAACCCGCTGGCTGAACTCTGGTCAATTTTCGCCTCAATTTTGCAACTCTTTAGGTTTTAACAATAACTTTTTAATTTGTTCATCATTATAGAACTTAATTACTTCCTCTTGTTGCTTTTGGAGTTGGATCTTATATGATTCAATGTAACCTTTACCCATACAATATTTTAAAAACACTCTCAAGTGTCCTAAATAATGGTTAATAGATCTCTCAGCTCCCTTACTTTTAAACAATTTAACCCACTCAATTAAAGAAGCTTTACTTAAGTCGCCTTGGGTTTCTCTAACGTATCTATTAAAGCTTCTCTATAGTCCTTTAAACTAGCTTCTGACAAGTTTATAAATGACTTTTCTTCAATGAATTCATTAAACCACAATTGTATCTTATCAACACTTCTTCTTTTCATATAAATTATTGTGTCGTAATAAAAAAGAAAAACGAATATAGAAATAATCAGTGGCTTTAAAAATAGGTCCTTTCAAATTAAACGGGGAGTATCGGGGACCAATCCCCGTTCTTTTTGA
>JAKSVI010000008.1 GCA_024408095.1 Bacilli bacterium | reverse complement strand
TGTGCGCTTTAGGCTGAGCGATAAGGAGCGACCTTAAGGCTTCTAAAACGGGTTTACACCTAAACACAGAAGGAAT
The DNA here is from genome assembly GCA_024408095.1 of Bacilli bacterium. GTDB lineage: Bacteria > Bacillota_I > Bacilli_A > RFN20 > CAG-826 > JAKSVI01. The sequence continues at coordinate 53,456 of JAKSVI010000008.1, read as the reverse complement.
CTAAATATCCTCCAACTTTCACAAAGTTTCAGCATTTTGTTCTTTAGGGTAGAACGCAAAGGTTTGCGACCTTAGTACCGATAGCTGATGCATTTTGCTACTCGCACTCAACAACTAGTTATAGCCAATTACTTGGCTTCACATCAGACACTTCCTTTGAGAGCGTTGCTAATGAATTCTCAGGTCATTAACAATTCGCGGGATGTATTGCTACAGAGCCTCTTGTCGTGCCTAGTTGGTGATTGTTTACATCGAAGAGCGATATGCGCCATAACCCACAGCGCTAAGTTAATAGCGGATACTCCTAAGAGTCTTGCTTTAACTACAGTATCCCATAGTTATTGCTCTTGTGGCTTAGCCCCGGCCATCTGACCAAATGCCTTCACCGGGTTCCAATGTTTGTTTCTCAGAAATTTCTGAGTGAGATTATTGTATTAAATATAAATAAAAAGCGTGAGGACAGGTTTTGTCCTCTTTACCTCTATAAATTTATAATGTCGCAAAAACTATATAACATATGCGACAAAAGAACCTCGTTGTTCTATTTTAAAAAAAGACGGAGATCCTCCGCCGTAGATGGACCAGGTTACACAACCAGCCCCAATCAGTTTCCTGATCTTGTCTATATTATTACAATAAAACTAATTTGAGTCAACAAGTTTTGAAAAAAGCGTGAGGACACGTTTTGTCCTCTCCGCTTATATATCAAGTGGATGGATCGCTCTCACATTTGTTTAGATTATTATTATTTACCAGTGATCCATCCACACTTATATGATTAACCAAGAAAAGGTGAAATAAAAATAGTAAAAAACTATATAGTAAATAATCATTCAACTATAAGATGTTATTTTTAATAACGCTTGCAAGTTTATAAAGTCTTTTAGGAATGTTAAATGATAAGAATGTATCAATAAGAATGCTGATCATAATAATGGCGACTACAAGACTCACGAATTGATTTGAAGTAGAGAAATTCGTGAGTCTAATAAATAAAGGATGAAGTAGATAAAAATACCCCGCTCCAAGAATAGTCCAGTAAACACTGTAACGAAGGCATATTAATCCATTAAGATTTGATCTTCTCTTGGAGTAATCCCAGAGTCTAAGATTAAATCTTTTAAGGAAAATAATTCCAGTGAGTAATTCTAAAAGAGTAAGAAGTATACCGAAGGTTAAGATAACAATAATTACCTCTAATGGTTTTGGAACATTAAGTAAGCTTATAAGAACACTTGATATTTCATATAACACAATTGTTCCAAAACCATAGATAGGTAAGTATGGTCCTTTAAGAAAACCTGGATTAGTCCACTTCTTCTTAGATATAACTCTTTTATATATAACTTCAATAATGTAACCAAGAAGTGATCCTATTACGAATAATGTAGATAACTTAATTAATTCTTTCATATCTTCCTTCTAGTTACATAATCCAATTAAGTAATAAGAAAGAAAAATATTTAATATTTATATTATGTATAAGAATTCTCTAATGGATAATGAAGAGATTTCTGTATTCCATACGAGAAATCAAAAACAAAAGAAGACCTATGTCTTCTTAATGTTTTATGAATAGATTGTAATAATCGTAATGAATAAAACCTGCGACTAATAAAAAAGAAGGCGTTTGCCTTCAATTTTCAAACTCTAGATATTGTTTTAATTAGATTTGTTGCCCTAATCCTTATTTTTAATAGAATTAGAACAATAATCTTTGAATTCTTTAAATTTGTCTGGGTGTTCAAGCGCAAATTTTGCTGCAAAATCTTTATCAAGTAGAATTGTTTTCTTCATATCATCATAAACAGCTTTTTTGCTAACCGTGGCTTTATCATCGCCACTTTTAAGAGTTCTATGGTTGACAATATCTTTATCATCACGAAGATACATTTCTTGATAATAAGTTAACACGTATTTCCAAAGGAAATCTCCAAATGTATACTTGTTTCTTTGAATCAATATGGATCTTGGCACAAGCAAAATAAATTCACCTTTATCATCAACTGGAAGAGCAAAAGTTTTTGTTTCCCAAGCATACATATCCTTATTCCAATATTCAACTTTACAATCAACACATTCAATGTTTAATGAAGCACATTGCTCCATTGTATATTGAATTAAAGGAAGCTTAATAATATTTGCAACCATATCTGACATTTTGTCTTTGTCTAAATTTTTAACAAAGATCATCATATCAGAAACTTCATCAGCAATAACTCCTTCTTTAAACAATTCAGAATCTTTGATTGCATTAAAGATTTCTTCAGCATTAAGTTTTCCGATGCCTCTACCTTGAGGTTCGTTTTGACTCATGCCTAAGCGGATGTTATTGATTTCTCTCAAATGGCTGAATAACTTATATGCTCCTTCTTCGTTGTTGTCTTGCAATTGAATAAGGAAGTCTTTGAAAAATGATTTCATGTAAAGATTACAATTTACACAGAACTCATCGTCGCTGTTTGCGATATAGAACGAATTAATAAAATGATAGTTATCTTTATCCAATTCTACATCAAGAAAACTGAGACTTTCGCTTGAAACACGTAGGTTGTATTTTTCAGAAATTTTCATTTCTTCCCCCCTTTCTAGTGCAGAGCACTTAAAAAATTCTCAAAACTATATCTAGAGTTTGAGTGGATTTCCTAATTATTATTTATTCTAATTAAAGAAACCCGGATTTACGCACCCGGGTTTCCCCAGCATGCTAGATGTGGTTAAAAATTAAATACATCATAGGCTTTATCTTATATAAAAAAGTTAGGTTGTCAATAAGTTTTTTGAGACTTTTGGAGTTCTTATTATAACTAAAATTTGAGGCATATAAATGCCTCAGATTTTAGCGGATAAAACAAGTTTTTTTAAAAAATTCAAAGAAAAATATGTATCACCATTAATTGATTATTTTCTTAAATTTTTCATAGCGCTGTATATCATACGCTCATCAAAAATTAGTGTCAAACTTTTTTGAAATTCTACTGGTCTTTCTCATAATCTTCGAAGCGCATTTTCATGCATTTTTTATTATGCTCAAGCAAATAATTGAATAGATTAATATCTTTTGATTTTATAACATCAAAAATTTCCAATATGTCATAAATCACATTATATTGAAGCCCTTCTGGATTATTATGAGTAAATTCTAAACAGTCTTCGTAGTCTTCAGTTTGAAAATAAACAGAATTAATTAAATACATTGAGATAATAAAAAGATATTTTAATGTAATAATTGCTTGATTTAATTGTTTATAAAGTTCAGGAAGCTTATTGCTAACAGTATAAGCATAGTTATTTAAGTTATTAGGACTATTACTATGTGCAAAATCATTCAAAAAGACATCGAGAGTGTCAAAATGTTTCTTTAAATATTTAGCGCAACATTCTTCATAAACTTTATCATTTTTAAGGTAATTTAAGTATTTATCAAAACCAAAAAAATCTCTTTTAGTATGTTTGTCTTGATTATTTGTTAATTTTCCTTCGCGCCATTTGTTTACAGCAATCTTATATTTATTGTTTACTTCATATTTTGATTGTACAAAAGTAAACTCATTCAACATGTTAACTAATAAATCGGAATCTGATAAAAGTTCGTCTAAATTAGGCATTTTTAAATCTGTTTTATCCCAATCTTGAGAACAAGAAATTAAAAATAAATCTAAAAATAAATTGTCTCTTATTTTTCTAACCAACATTGCTGCATCCACAATATCTCCGATGGAGCATAGTTGTTCAATACCACGCAAAGAATAAATAGACGCATCTATTCCGTGACAATACAGAATTCTACCTTTTAGGTGGCTCTCAAATGTAGGGGTTGAAAAAATGCGCCCAGAAATATACTCAAGGAGTTCAGCAAAATCTTTTAAGGTTCTATGTAAACCGGTTGCTTCAATAAGACTACTAAAATTTGGCGTGTATTCATCAAATGGGTTCATGTAATTATTATAATTCAAATTCTTTATACTATTGAAAGTATTTAAATATAAGGCAACTAAAGATTTAAAAAGAAAGCTCTTTTTTAAGACCTTCTCTTAACTCTATTGTAGATATTCCATCTGTAGGTGGAAGATAAATAACTTTAATACCAATAGAAACTACTACTCTTAATTTTATATTAATATAAGGAAAAAGATTCATCCATTATTTGTTAGATGAATCTTTTATCTGTTTTTAGAATAGATTATAATAATCGTAATGATAAAAACCGATTTTAAAAATGAAAATCTGCTTTTTTTATATAAGAAGTTAAATTCATATATTGAATTGATTCTTCCAAACAAACATTTGGTATTTTTACCCTTTTTGTTGCGCCAGGAGAATATATTTCTTCAGTTATAACAATATAGCCTCTAGATTTTGCAGAAGCCATAATAAACGGATCTCCACATCCCATAAATTCAGAAACAGCACTAGCTTTGTATGGAGGATCATGCTTGTCAACATGATCAACAATACTTGTAAAGTTATTTAAAATATCTTCGTCAGGTTCTAGTATTTGCACTCCAGAATCAATAATTGATTTCAACCATAAAGATAAATCATCTCCAATTGGAACAACTTCATCGTATGTTGCTCTACAAATGATAATCTCGCCGCTAAGAATTTTTTCTTTTAATTTATCCCAAAATGAGGGGAAATTATCCATAGGATAAGACCCATTAAATGGCGTTATTAAAGAGCAAGAGTCAATTATATACTTATCTTGTGGCATATAATTTCTCCTTATAAGTCATAAATGTTTTACCTTTTATGCCAAGCAAACTAAAAGCTTCGTTGAATGTTATAAGATTTGAAGAAACGCTTTCAAAAACAGCATATGAAAATGTTGAACTTGTTTTCAGCAAAAATGTATTATAAAAATTTCCACCACTTTTTTTCTTGTTGCCAATAGCGTTATTAACTTTGTCCAAAATAAATTGGCATAAATCACTAGAAATAATCCTTAAATCCAAAAGCCTTAACGCCATTGCAGACACACTAACTTTAAACTTATTTGCTAGTTTGAAGATAGAGGTTTCATCATTAATACTTTTATTTTTAAAATTTAAAATAAGTTTTTCAGGCATCAAGATTTCTGCAACTATTGCATTAATTTTTCTTTCTATGCCAACATTTTGATTTCCAAAATCTATGTCATCTTCATTATTTGCTAAAATATGAACAAACTCATGTAAGAGGGTAAAACAGCGCGCTTCCGTTTTATCGTTTGTATTAATAAATATTAAAGGAGCGTATTCATCATTTAAAACAAAGCCTCTAAATTCATTAATATCTAAGGTTCTTTTTGTGTTTTGCCCAACAACGCCACTTTCCATTACAAGAACACCAAAAGATTCAATTCTTTTCTTAAGAAATTCGAATGTAGAATTAATATCTCCTAAATTTGCAAACCAATTTATTTTTAAATTTAGTAAAAAACGTAATTCTTCAGCGTAATCATTTTTGTCATCGTTAATATTGTGATTAAAATTGAATTGTACCTGCTCAAAACCATTATTTCTTTTATACTCGCTCATCCAGTTTTTCTTATAATCCATCATCAGCAAAACATCTTTTAAATCCTTAGAAAAACTGTTATTTTTTTTATTTCCAATTGTTCTAAAATCAGCTTTAAAAGAAACATTGCTTGGAATCTCGCTCAAAAAGAAATAGCCTAATGGAATTTTAAAGAAATTTGATAGATCTTGCGCCTGTCTTAATGTTATCGGTTTATCTTCAATTATCTCTGAAACATAAGTTTTTTTTGAAGAAACAACATCAAAAGGAACATTGCATTCTCCCAATGCCCAATCAAAAATTTCCTTCTTAATATGAACTACTTTTTTCATATTAATTCTATTTTATATCAAAGTTCATTTTGAATACAATATTTAAAATTATTTTAAATTATCAAATAACAAAAGATTATTTAGAAGCATCCAATATTTCATATAACGATGAAGCATAAAGGTCTGTCATTCCACTAATTTGATCAACAGCCAATCGTAAGCAATTATAAATTTGCAATCCTAATGACCGTTCCTTTGTAAGAGTTGCATCATTTTTTATTTTGTAAATTGTATCATTGCATAATTTTCTATAGTTTGGCGAAATAAGTTCGCAAACAATATCAATTTTATTATCTGTTTTAACTGAATTCGTTTTCGAACACGAAAATGCTGCAGGAACAATTTCATCAAGGAGCACGTTTAGAATTTTATAAACCTTTGCTTTCTGAATAGCAATATCTTTAAATCTATAAACTTCATTATTAAGAAATTGGCGCAATTTTTTTGCAATAAAAACGGCTTTAGATTGACTTAATAAATCGGAGATAAATACTCCGCTCATTATTTGAGAATAATTTGTTTCAAACACCAAACAAGATTCATCAATGAAAACTTTTCTTAAATATATTCTCAAGGCGATAATTTTGCGTTCTTTATCTTTGTTTTTCTTACATAAATCATCCAAATCTCTTGAAAGATTTTCGTAATAGACAACATAAGGACTTTTTAAAACTTCTTTAGAATTTTTTAGATAAGACAATTTATTGATTAAATCATCTATATCAATAATACCTTTTTTAATTGCATCTTCAATATCCGCGGTTAAATAAGATATATCATCACTTGCTTCCAACAAAAATGCAAGTGGGTTCCTTGAGGTTCCTGTTTTTGTAAGATTTTGGACCAATGAAACCATGTTATCTTCAGTTTCAAAATGACCGATTTTATGATATTCAACACGACCACTATCCTTATTTGCTAAATAATCTATTGAATTCAGAGTATACTTCATACAAGTAGAATAAAGAGTAGCTGTGTATCCATTACAATTTTGATTTATATTAAGTTTTGAGAGAATACGTAACAATTGAGCATTTCCATCAAAATTATAAAGATCTTGTTTTTCTTGTTCGTTAAGAAATTTGATAATTGGATAATATCCTTTAATTTCTTTATCGCTTTTTCTAACAGAAGTTATAGTTTTCTTAATGTAAAATTTATCAAGGTTTTCTTTAAACCACTCAGATATTATAGATTCTCCTATATGCCCAAATGGCGGATTTCCAATGTCGTGAATTAGGGCAGCTGTTTTTAAAACATTGCTTAATTTTGAAATTTCGTCTCTAAATTTGAAGTGCCCAATATAATCCTTAGGATCTTTTTTCATTCTTTCATCTAAATCTCGACGATTCAAAACCAAGGTTACTGTTTTTCCAATTTCATCTGCAACAGACATAGCTTCTAATGAATGCGTGAGACGCGTCCTCACAAAATCGCCCTGTTCAAGAGGGAAAACTTGTGCTTTATCTTGTAAACGCCTAATCGCTGATGAAGATATTAAATAACTAAATTCTTTATTTAAATCAAGATCAGTTGATGGGTTTGGAACGCGTGCTGTTGACAATAGATACTTCCACTCCATACAAACATCCTCCTATTAATAACAATAAAGTTGTTAAGAATGATTCTTAACTAGGCTACAAAATTATAACAATACATGGAGATAAATTATTTAACCTAATAGTTCCTAGTTCTTTTTAATGTTATTTATTAATAATAGTATATCCCTTTAAGGAAAAAGATTCATCCGTTGTTTGTGAGATGAATCTTTTATCTATTTTTTAATAGATTGTAATAATTGCAATGATAAAACCCGATTTATCGAGCACCATCATTATGTCTAAAGACACCAAGGATAGTCAATACAAATAATTTAATATCTAACCATAAACAAATATGAGACACATATTCATGATCGTATTTAGCTTTTAATATAGGATCATGATCTCTTTTCATCTTAATTTGAGCTAATCCAGACATACCTGGTTTAACATCAAAAGCATTAGGAGTATATTTTGCTCTTTCTTCAAGCAAAAATTCTTCATTAATAGCAGCGCCTGGACGTGGTCCAATAAAAGACATTTGTCCAATAAATACATTTAATAATTGCATTGTTTCATCAATGGATGATTTTCTTAAGAATTTGCCAAAACAAGTTTCCATTGATGCTTGAGTATCTTTATTCATATCGCTTGGAGAAAGATTAGGATTGGCATCAACTCTCATAGAACGAAATTTGATTAAACCAAATTCTTTTTGATGATATCCAACTCTCTTATGAACAAAGATTGGATGGCCTTTAGTAACAATAGCGTTTACTGGTAAAACCCACCACCACAAAAAAGCAAAGCATACAATAATTCCAATAAAAGAACCAAATATTCCTATCAAGCGTTTTAGTACTAGGTATGCTTTTTGTGACCTCTTCATAGAAGGAATATTATAAAAAAAGTAATCTCTCGAATCAAGACCTTAATATAAAATCAAAATTAAATCATTATAATTTATATAATACAATTAATATTTTATTATTTGGCTTGTTTGTAGTTAAAAAACTGTATTCCTCAGGCATATGAGTCAACAACAGCTCATAACAACCGTAAGAATCAGAATCTATTTCAAAAACAATTGAATCGCCATTTAAGATATACGGTAAATACTGAGAAGGTGAAGATGAAGAATAACTTCTTGACGACAATAATTCTAATTGTTTAACTTTTTCTTCTTTTTTATCAAATTTAGAAGTCAAAATGTTATATACAGCTATTTGGCTAATTTTATTCCAATATAAGGATAAAAGTGATGCATTTTTAATTAGTATTTCAGGTTTATCTTCCAATTTGTTAACACATTCAATTAGTAAAGGTACATCGTGGTCACTGCATGACATGTTAAGAAATGTGTCTTCTGCTTCATTTATATTCATGTTAAACTCCTTTATATTTCTTTAAGCCATATATTCCCCATCTAAATACATAGTACATAGATTTGAAGAAATTGAAATGCATTGCTTTGTGATATACGGCATATTGATATTTAATTAAACCTTTTTTGTTTATATTCTTGCTATCGCTATGAATGTTATATGTAGCGAGTACTTGTCTATTTCCTTTAACTGTATAACCTTGTTTAAGAATGTTTAACCAAAAAACATAATCTTCTTGTTTTTTTATGTCTTCAGGAAAAAATATATCTCCCACTACTTCTCTATCATACATTGTAGTAAGACATGAACAATCATTGCCTTTAAGTAAGCCTTTAAATGTTATTGATTCTCTTGGGAGAAATACAGTGTTTGATTCACCGTGTATTCTTCTATAACCTGCAGTGATGATTGGTCCATTGTCATTGATGAATTTAACTTGTTCCTCTAAATAGTTAGGATCAAGTAAATCATCTGCATCTAAAAATGTAATGTATCTACCAGAAGCATTCTTTAATCCAATGTTTCTAGCGACAGCAGATCCACCATTCTTTGGTGTTTGGAACAATCTAATTTTTAGATTGTTCTTAATTAAATTAGAAATGTAATTAAAAGAACCATCAGTGGAACAATCATCGATAATAATCCACTCATAATCTTTATATGTTTGATTAATTACACTCTCAAAAGTTTCTTTAAAATACTTTTTACAGTTATATGAAGGGGTAATAATAGTAATCTTTTCCATAATTTAAAAAATAATGCTGAACTTTTTAGCTCAGCATTATTAATATTTTAATTAAGCAACATCGTCCTCAAATAATTTGTTTGCCATAATGTTCTCCTTTTTATATTATAAAATAATTATTTATTTTTACAACTATTTAACACTTTTTTTATAGGAGAGTGATACTCCATCATCTTTAAAACACCAACTATTTATTTTTATTTCAAAATGATTTTGTTCTTGATTTGGCGTTCTCTCTCCACTTTCCATGAATCCAAATGCACTACCACAGATATCGTAATTACTTTTTTTATTATCAGAAATAGCAAATTTTAAATAATATTTTTTACATGGCCCAGAAAGTCTATTTGTAAAGTAAGCATCATCCTTAACTGTGGTTCGGTACTCAACAGTTATCTCGGTGATTTTATCAGATTTTAAAATTAAATCATTAACTAATTCGCAAAAACATCTTGTATTATAACCGTTTCTCAACAACACTTTTTCATTCGAGGTTATAGACTCTGTCTTAATAACAAAATCAACATTTTCTATTAAAGATCTGCCATCAACCACAATATTAATTACAGTTAAACCACACGTTTCACTTCCTTTTTTGAATGATGAAGACAACAACCTATAATTTGAAATCTTATGAGTTTTAGAAAATGATTTAATTTTAGTAGTTTTAGTAATTGTTTTTTCAATAAATTCTTTTTTTACATCGCACAAAACATCAACACTGCATTCATCGTAATAATATTTAAAAACAGATAGTTTATCACAGATACATTTCGCAATTTCTGCCTGCGAATCATAAGAAAAACCGGATAATCTGGACTTTAATAAATCTCTATTCTCATCGGAAAGATATTTTAAAAAATTATTGTCACAAACAACTTCATTGGCAATAGTTGTAACATACTCATTATTTTTATTCCTTCTTTCAATCAAAAAAGCAGATATTAAAGCTCCACCAAAAATAGTTAAACAAATTAGAGACAATTCCTTGATAATTAAAAGCGTGTCAAAAAGGCCAATGCCAATTTTATCTTTTTCATTAATGCTAGTAATAACAAGCATAGTAACAAAAAGAACCAACATCAAACCAAAAATTATAGACGATAAAACAAAACCAATCTTATTAAGTGAATATTTTCTAAATTTTTGCTTTTTCATAAAATTTATTATCGCACATATTAAATCAAAATCAACTTATTTGATAAAATAAGATTTTAAAAAATTCAATTAGAAAGCTTTTGTAAAATGATTTGAACAATAGATATCATTAACTTTAAACTCACATCCACCACATATAAGTAAACTTACATTCCCTTTCCTTTTGATATATAAGGATAAGATAAAGGATTTCTCTATTGTTTATATGTATAGATATTTCTCTATTATTGGAGAATATAAAAAAGTGATGATACTAATGTAAACATTTCGTATTCATATTTTTCTATTGCATACGAAAAATCAAAAACAAAAGAGGCTTAGCCTCTTAATGTTTTATGAATAGATTGTAATAATCGTAATGAATAAAACCCGATTTTAAAGCTTATAAAATTTAAGTAAATCTTCTTTGCTTTTAAAATAATTAAGTAAACTAAAGGTTCTTTCGGTATTTGTAACTCTATGATACCAATCAGAAACTTTAAGCATATTGTCACACTCAATATTAAATAATTGGCAGAATGATAAAAGAATATCTAATCCATATGGAAAGTCAGCAGTAAAATATCTTGAATTTAAATCAGGATAGTATTTTCCATCTTTAAATACATTTGGGGTTGTTAATCCTTTCAAAGAATTGATACTGTTTAATTTTTTTGTTAGTCCTTCAGGTGTTGTGCTTTCATAGTGTTCAAGCAAGGTGATAATTTGATTAACTTCAATACCTTCTTTATTAAATTCTTCTATAAGATCAAATAATTCTTGATCCATAGCGACTAATAAATTAGATGTTTCTAAATCCCAATGCTCATAAAATAAAGGCAAAGATTCATATGAATCAACATTGGATTTGTAATCTTTAAAAATACTATAAAGCCTAGATGTATGCAAAATTGGATTTGAATTTACTAAAGTAACGTCCAAATATGAACCCATTGTTTCAAGTGGCAAGCCATACAACTCAGATATAACTTTATTAGCTTCTTCATTGAATGAACTAGGAATGGATGCAATCTTCAAAGATTTTCTTATTCCTGATTCTTTAACTTTTTTCCCCGGTTCTATTAATCTTGCTACAGAATGAACTCTTTGCAAACCAGTAATAGTTGCTCCTTTGTCTAAGGCTTCCTTAAATTGAATTTCTGCACCACCACTACCAGGGACAAATACAAGGTGTTGCCCTTTTCTTAGCAATGGGCATACGAGTTTAGAATATTTTTCAAAAAGAAAAGCAGGATAAGTAATAAAAATATAATCACCAAATTCAACAGCTTCTTTTATATTTTCGGTAACTAAACAAATGTTTCCAAAATATGAGGAAGTAGTATCTTCGCACACAACTTCAATATTTTTAGAGAAATTGTAATTCTTTTCAAATTCATTAATAAAAACACAAACATTAGCCCTTAATGAAAACTTACCAGCTAAGACTGAGCCCATATTTCCAGCACCTAATATTGAAATATTTATCATTTAAATTTTCCTTAAAAGTGGATTGTCAAAAGAAGTATCTGAAATTGCGTTTTCTGAATTAACTAAATATTCATAATTATTTTTTTTGGTTTTGTTTTTCACTTTTTTTCCGTTTTCGACAAACGCGTGTTCAAGAGAAATAGCTTTTGCAAATTTTGATATTTCTAGTGAATGAATTTGAGAATAAATAGTTTTCAAATCGGTCGAAAGCTCCAAAAAATGGTCTTCAAGAATCGTTTTAGCTTTTTCTTCGCCTAATATAGGGCTATAAAATTCTAAAAATAATTGATTAAAATCTTTAAATTCGCACTTAGTAAAATTAATTTCTTCTGCACATTCTCGAGAATAAGCATTAATTCGAAAATTAAATGCTCTTGTGTTTTCCCAACTTAGTATTTCAAGAAAATTATAAAAACGTCCATTAAAATCTTTAGGAACTCTAAATATACATCCATTATAAATAAAATAATTATATTCCATGCGATTTAGCCTCTTTAATAATATTATCTGCACTATACTTAGGAATAATTACATCCTTATAAAAATTTTCTCTGGCAATTTGAAGTTTTTCTTTTGTTTTATTATCACGGCATTCCCTAAACACTTCATAAACTTCATGAGTAATTGTATTCACGTATTCCGATGATTTGTTATGGAATTGTACTTCAAACGGGAAACCCTTATAAATCAAGTTAACCTTAAAATATTTGCAAATTGAATCAGGATTATTAAAATCATCAGAATAAGGATTTTTGTCATTTAATAAAACGCCCTTAAGTGATAACAATGTTTTTAATGTTAAACCTGCACATTTTTCAAATGAATCATTATCTATCTCAAAATTCATTCTAAAATAGTCAGTTATATCATCTAGTATGCATTGGCAATATTGTTTTAAATTTTCACCTTCAATAAAACATTCTTGCTCATTAGAACCAATTAATCTTCTATTAATCTTGCTGAAAATTGATTTATTGCTTTTTATAAAGTATTTGCTTTCAAATTTAACTCTACGATTAATGTGCGGAAAACTCAAATCAGAAACCTTATTGAAAAGTTCATCACCAATCTTGTCTTTTTTTTCAAAAAATTCACTAAATAAAGATAAAATTTGTTCGTCACTTACTTCCATGATTTTATTATCTTATAAAATTTATTAAATGTATAGAAATATTATTTAAAATACTTAGTATAAGGTTTTTCTAAATCTACAATTGAAAATTCATGATTTGTGATTCTTTTATTATCTGGAGGTAATTTTCTCCATTCGCCATAATGATCTGTTAAATACGTATCACAATTTAAAGGAACACGCATTTGGATATCTTCAAAAGGAAGCAAATCATAGCCTTCAAACCATTCTTTTTTTAAATTGAATGCTACTCTACTTTCACAATTATTCCAGTAGATATCGCTTTGATTCTTTTTGGTATACTTTAAAGTTAGATGCTGACTAATCTTATATGCTAAGGTTTTTGATGGAAGTAAAATCTTATTTAAGAAATTTGCAATAGCACTTTTTTTAGATAATGGTTTATATCTATGAGGCATATATCTTCTATGAAGAAATCTTTCATCAATTCGATTAATGCATTTAATTTTCCTATGACTTTTCGGAAGAGAATCTAATGGAACAACATCAATCCATAATCCTTGGTTAATTTTTAACTTTGAATAATATTTATCAATTGCTGTAGTATTACAATCTCTAATTTTAGCGAATGGAGTTAAATACTTTTTGTCTGTTTTATGTGTTTGGATAAACAAATGACTTGGAAGTAATTTTTGTCCTTCTCTAAGAAAAATTTCATAATCTTCTCTAGGCATTTGAAAATCCATATCATCATCCCACGGAATAAAACCTTTATGGCGTGCGGCACCAAGAGCTGTTCCTCCAGCAGCAAAATATCTAAAATTTAGTTTTTCACAAACCTTAATATATTCTTTAGCAATTTCTATAAGTTTTTGCTGTATGTTATTCATATTTTTCCCCAAATAATTATTAAGTTAATATTATGCTTTTTTGACCATAAGAAAAATGTATTTTCCATTCATCGATCCATCTAAAAAATCATCAACAATCTCATTTATATTAGACATTATTTTATTTTTTTCATCTTCATTTAAACAATATATATAATTTTTTTCAAATTTATTAAGCATATACGAAAGTGTATCTTCATCATTTTTATCAAAAGAAATACCGTAATAGCATGCAGAAGTATAACTGCTTATGTAATCATCCAACTTGAAATTATTAAGAACATTGCTTCTTTGAAAAATCTTTTTAAAAGCAAATAGCTCTCTAACTTTAAAATCTACTTTAGAATCTATTCCAAGGACTATATTGTTATTTTTTACTAAGCCATGAAAATTATACGAATCATCATTGAATGAACAAGACATTTCTGGAGTAGATGTATAATTGTAAGAAAGGATTGCACCTATTTCGAAAATTATTTTTGTTGGAGGTTCTTTTTTTGTGATTGCTTGTATATATTTTGTAAATAAATTTTTAAACTCTTTTAAATCACTAATTAATATATTGCAGATCTCCTTTTTTATTTTTGTTATATTTGCTCTCAAATTGGAGTATGTAAAAGGAGGACTGACCTTTTTGTCAATTAATGAACCTGAAGAAAAATCATCACTAGCATACAAAATATAATTAGATAAAAGTTTTCTATTTTCTTCGCTAAATAATGTATCGTCTAAATCATTCGGATTTATTATTCTAAATTTATAATCTTTTTGACTGCCAAAATTTTTCGCATCTAAAGAACTTAAAACATAATCAAATGTTTTAGCTATCTTTAAAAGAGCAGTTTCAAAATCACACCAATTACCATAAACTGATTTATTATTAAAAATATAATTTATGAAAAAATTGTTTCTGTTATATGCATCTGAAATATCTTTAAAATCGTCTAGAGTAATAATATATTTTGAAAGAAAATCTAAATTCGATTTTATGTCTTTTCCCAAGTGTATAAATTCCAAAAATTCATAGAAATCAGAATATCTTGTTTTGTAACCAGATCCAATATCATAACCGTTGCCTACAATTAAAACACCAACTCCGTTCTCTATATCGTCGGAATAATCAATTATCTTCTGTTGATTTGCAGTGCTATTCGGAATAAAGAACATGAGGACACCTCCCTATTCATCAAGTCGATCTATTTTAATAAGGTTGTTGCTATTTGCATCTTTAAAAAGAAGCATATTAGACAAAACTCTTCTAGAATCGTCACCATTTTTATTATTTGATGAAAGTAATTCTCCTCTAACTAACCACATCAGTTTTAAATTTTTAGGAATTCTATTCAATAATGCACTTTCTTTTACATACAATCCTTCAACATTACTATTTTTGAACAGTGAAAAATCAGCAATTACTAATTCGTCATTCAAAAACCATAAACCGGGTTTCATTTGAACAGCTCCAATAAGATCAATTAATTTTTTTGATGGTACATTGTAAACAATGTTATCATCTTTCGAACAATCATATTCAGCCTCCCAATTATACTCATGAGACAATACATATAATTCAGCAAAAGTCTTATATCTTGGTTCAAAATGATAATCATCGGTAATAATATTTTTTATAACAGTATCGCCAATCTGCATGATATAACTATTATCTTGTTTATACTTTTCGGTTGATTTTACTTTTATGTCCTCGCGAGTTTGTAATGTTATTACATCATTATATTCAACATAATTTAAATATGCAGAAGAATAAGTGTATTCATAAGCATACAATTCATAATATCCATTCTCATAAATAATATTATCAAACAAATTTGATTCTTTATTATTAAAGCAATCTACTATATCATTCAATTTATCATTTTCAATAAAATACGCTCTCATTCTAAACCAAATTGATTGATAAGGACCATCATTGATAATTGGGCCACTTTCGTGTTTTCTAGTAATATCAATCGGTATCCATTTGTTTCCTAACTTATCATACAATTCTAAAGACTCTTCAACTTGAAATACTCTTAAATTTTCTGTTACCCAATTATGGTCTCCAAGTCTAAAATTTTTGTATTCCGAAATGTTTAAACATGAGTTATCATCCTCATAAATTCGTTCGCTATCTTTAAGCAATTGAGTAGGATCAAAATCTCTAACAAACGGATTCCAAGTTCCTGCAAAATAATTGTTTACTTCATCATCGTCATAGTAATTTTCTACTTTATAATTGTCGCTAACTCTTGCTAAAACATGAAACATAGAGAGCCACTCATATTTTTTTCCTATTCTCTCAATTTGATTTTTTCTGCTCCTGTATGAATATTTGCCATAATCATATTCAGTAAATAAATCATTATCATAACCTAAATTATTAACAATGTAGTAATATGCATACAAGAATATTTTTTTCTTAATATCAGTTTTATTTTTAATTTCAAAATGATCTAATTTAGAATCAAAAACATATCTCCCAAAATCACCATATGGTTGAGTTAATCTTCCAATTTTTAATTCGGGACTCATCGAAAATGCAATTGTTGAAGTTCCATATCTTAAATTTTGTTTATAGTCATTTTCTGGATAAAGCGCCTCAACATCTGAAATTTTTAAATCAGGAATTTTTTTACTATTGTATGGTGGATAACACTTTTTTAAATCAAAATCAGTAGAGACGCCGTTATGTTTGATTACTTCTATTATTCCTCTAGCGTAATCTCTAACCTGAATATCTTCATAAACAACGTCGTTACTAAAAATTGAATTAAAAACTATACTAGCTATATCTTTCTGAATTGTCTTGTCTATACAATGCTTAATAGATAAAGCTCCGTAAGTAGCAGCAAGCAATCTAGATACAACATATGGATCATTCACTCTAACATATTTAAGAAGCGTTTGATATATTAATTTTTCATCATTTATAAAAATTTTAACTAATTCTTTTGAAACATGGTCGCGTAATTCTCTATTTGACGATGTTAATAGCCACACAAGTAATATGAGATCATTTTCATTAATGTTGTTGTAATTGTCAGCAAACATTGTTTTTAAGCATTCTTTTATCGAACTATCATATTCATTAAACTCATCATTAATAAAAATAGTCCAATTATAATCTCTTTCTTTCAATGACATTGGCATCAAAAGTTCATCAATTAAAAAGTAATGATTCGATTCATTATATTTATTAATTAAACGATGCCAAAGAGCAAAAAATATGTTTTGCTTCGTTAAATAAATTTTATAACGATCAACAAAATGCTTCGAATCAATATCGCTATAAGAAAGCAAACATTTTAGATATTCTACAAAAATATTATCAAATGATTGTTGATCGATGACCGATGATAAAATATCAAAAATTTCATGCATATCATCGCCGAACGTCTTTTTATACTTGTATAAGAGAAGGCTGATGGAATAATTGAAAATTTTAAATTTTGTATCATTTCCAATAAATTTAACGATGTTGTTATTGCACTTTTCTTTATCCTCATTAAATATTGCATCAGCACAAGCCTTATCAACGAAAGCATCATAATAAAATTTATAATACTTTTGGCCACCAACAACTTTTTCCTCTAAAATATCCGATTTTTCCATATATTTAATGTTCATTGGATTAATCCCACTCTCTATTAAAAGTTTAGTGAGTTCACTTAAAGAAATTTCTTTTTTGTGCTGTGTGACAAAATATTCACCAATAATTTTTATAACTTCATTAAATTGAAAAATTATGTTTATGTTTTTTTGATTCCACCTATCTTCTTCAGAATTAACATATCCGGTTAAAATTGAGGTACTATCAATAATTTCGATGCTACCAACATCTTTCTTTTGATTCATCTTACAATATAAATTTAAAAGAAGCGGTTTAGTGAAAATTTGTAATGCTCTTGGATATATTTGTTTATATTTTATTTCGTAATGATCTAAAAATTTATATATTTCATCATTATACAAAGATAAACCATTAAAATGATGCGTTGAAAGCAAATGATTATTTTCAAAAAAACCTAAACTATCGCCAAAACAATCTTTTGAGTATGAAGTTCTCAAACTAATTACCACTTTGATAAATCTATACTTACTAATTTTTTCAACTAAATTATTTAAACCAGTTTTCCATTTTGCATAATTCTTGCACTCATTAATTGCATCAATGAGTAAATATGTGATTTGGCCATCACATTCACCTTTAGCTTCAATATGATTTAAAAATTCATCAAAAACAAGATTTTCCAAGCCCAAAGCTTTCATAATTTCATTTTCGACAGTAGAATTTTCATAAACAAAAGAATCGCCATAAAGAAGCAAACAGCGCTTATTTTCTTGTGTCTTTCTATCACAAACATACTTAAAAAGATGCGTTTTTCCACACCCAAAATCTCCTTCAACAATGTGGATTTTTGAGATAGAAAATATATATTTCATATCAAGAACTGAATCAATTTTTTCTATCAAATCTAAAGAGTTTAGAAGATAAGCATTTTCATCATTATTTATCTGCTCTTGTTCTTTATCATTAATCCTCTTATTTAATTCTTTAATTACATTATTTTTAATTGGTTTAATTTTTTCATGAATAGTTAGAAATTCCTTCTCTCCAATGTTTTCTTTAATATAGGTATTTATGAATTTAAGAAGTTCACATTTAATATTACAATCAAAAGCTAATTCTGTTTTTCTATTGGCCAAATCATCAAAACCATTTCTTATATCTTTGATATAACTTAGCAACTGCTGGTGAAAATCATTATCAAAAACATTATCTATTAAGAAACTCATATTTTTAGTAACAAGATTAAAACCATTTTTATCATATTTACTAAGTTGTTCACTTATTGCTAATTTTGCTTTATTTGCAAACCACTCATCATCAATATTAATATTTTTAAAGAATAAACTTCTAACATTTTTAAATCTATCATCAGTTTTTATGGTATCTAAAATAGTGTCATTGCAGACAAATTTAATTTCAGCACCAATTTCATTTCCTAAACAAATTATTTCCTTATAGCTTTTACATTCAGAATCAATTCCACAATTTGTAAATAAATAAATTGTATCAACACTTCCCTTATATTTATCGCGGGCCACTTTCAAAGACTTTATAAACAGATTATATGGTGTTTTGCTTGAATATTTACTTTGAAAAGCTAATTTTTTGCCATTGAATAAAATTGGCTCTGATTCAAATCCAGGATGAATATTTCTTTTTGCTAGCAATTCGCAATTTATATTGTTCAAGTATACGATTTTAAAATAAATACGTGTAAGGTCCTCAAAAGCATCATGAGCATTTTTCCCATTTATACAATCAAAAATCTTCCATGTAATGTTGTTGATCATATAATAAATTATATAACCTATGCGTAGTAAACACTACAAATAAAAATTAATCTAGTTTTTTATTTCTACAATCAACAAACACAACTGGACCAACAAAATCAGAAATATTCAATAATTCATTACTTCTATTTTTTTCTACAAGAAGATCGATATCAATACATTTTCTAAAAATATTTGCAATCTCAGTTGACTCTTTGAATAGAGAAACAAAATGCCAAAAATCAGATTTATTTGCTTCTCTATAATGGACAACTTCACCAAACTCATAATATTTTTCAATTTCGTTAATGTTTTTATGTGAAATATATTCACTCAATAAACTACGTTTTTTGGTAAAAGTCAATTTATTGAGTAAATGTATTGCTTTATGTGAAGTAGCGCTGCAACCGCTAAACACATTGCTGCACGATTTGCACGAAACTTTATTGGCGGCGCTTAAATCAAACTCAATATTACCGCACGAATCATCATAAAAAACAGCATATGTTGTTGCTGTATCATATTTACATTTTACCAAAATATCACTCGTAAAACTATGGTGCTTAATTACGGGTCTGCTAACCAACAGTTGATGTTGCAAACAATCGACGTGAAAGTCAGATAATCCTGTATAGCCACATTTAGTTTCTTTTTTTGTTTGTATAAAAGAAAATCTAAAATAATTATCAAAAATTTGAATTAAAAACAAATCACAAAGTTCTCTTCTAGCAGAACCAGACGGCATGCATGCGAACGAAACATAATGCTGATGCATTATTGTTCCAACCACTCGAGGGTTTCCATGTAAAGCAAGAATTAAACCATGCAACATGCATACCTCGGAAATATCGGCTAGACATCCTGATGGAAACAAAAGCCTAAGTTGCTTATTAAAATCAGTTTTTAAACTCATTATTTATTTTCTCTTTTTTATCACAGAAATTTTTAAATTTTTTGCTGCTTATTTTATTCATGTTTAAATTTTGGTAGAGACTTTAAATTGTTGGAAATCGTATCGTCACTCGCAGTAGTTAAGTATAGTTTTCCTCCGACTGTTAAAACTGTAATTAATGAGACATTAGTTAATTTTTCTTTGTCTTTATCACACTTAACCAACTTCCCAGCATAAGCAATCCACTCACCCTTAAAAATGTGTTGAGCAAAATCTTCAACATTTAAAAATCTTGATACAATTTTTTTTATCTTCAACTGAATAACGTTTATATTTAACGTATGCCAAATTACCATCTTCATCAAGTTCAACTTCATATACATAACGTACCTTAACTGTTTTCTCTTCAACAAATTTACTTGCGTTTATATCCATGTGCTTCTCCTATTAAATTTTTGCAAATAATAAACTTTGTTCAAAAAATTTTATAAAAAAGCAATAAGAAAATCAAAAGAAATCAGTTCTAAATAGCTTATGTGAATTTTTGATTCATAGAAAATAAGCGAAAGTATAGAATCTTCAATATAAGAGAAATCAAATGTTAATGATTGATTTGTGTTTCTATACTCTAAATAATCGTATTTACTCGCAAAATCAGTTAACACTTCTTCTAAATAACT
Organism: Bacilli bacterium; assembly: GCA_024408095.1. Classification (GTDB taxonomy): domain Bacteria; phylum Bacillota_I; class Bacilli_A; order RFN20; family CAG-826; genus JAKSVI01. Next base: position 32,434 of record JAKSVI010000008.1, on the reverse strand, counting down.
TCTAATACAGATTGATAATGGTTCTTTAACAGTAAACTCACATCCACCACATTCAACATTAACTCCTGTAAAGAATGTAAGTCTTAAACCTGTATTGAACTCAGTAATTTCTGATTTAATATCAAAATCAATTTCATATCCATTAATAGAGAACACTACTCTATAAATAAAGTTACCAGATTCAACATATCCAAATACATCAGTGATACCTAATATACATTTATTTTCAGTTAAACTATGTTCATATATTTCTTTTTCTAAAACATTGATGCTGTTATAGATAAGTCTATTTAACTCTCCAAGAGAAAATGAGCACGCTACTTTTGATTCTCCAGATGGTATTGAATCTAAAAACTCTTCATTAATAGAAGATTCTACTCTTTCTTTTAAATCTATTACTTCTTCACTTCTATTTTGATTTACTTGATTGCTACTTCTAAAAGAAGAGAAATCAATATCAAATCCAAATAGAGAATCACCACTAGCTTTAATAACCTGTGGTTTAGTATAAATAAGTTCCTTTAAGATATCCATATATTCTCCACTTGGGAAATATTCCATTAGTTTATATGGATACGTGATTATTGTTTTTGTGGACTTACTATACTTAATAGGAAGTAATGAATACTCTGATAATTTATTGAAGAAATCTTCATTTAAGTAATTAACTTGTTTAATATATGGGAGTTTACCCATAGATACTTTATTTATTTGAAGCATTACTTCATTAGAGGTTGTTACTCGAACTATTGAAGTATCAATTACTACTCTAGTGCTCACAAAAAGTTTTGGTTTTAAATCAATATAGAAATAATGATGACCATCTTTAGATTCATAATACATACTTTCACTTTTATTATTTAAAACATGATCTGATGCATTCTTAATCATTTGATTGATATCTGAATCACTTAATGAAAAAGAAAACTTACCAGTATCCTTAGTATTAGAGAATGCATCAATCATGCTTTTCTCAATTAAAGATACACTTGAGTTTTCATTATATGTATTAGAATTTCTATTCTTATCTTTATGCGTTACTAGATAAGTTATGTATGTAGCGGTTAATAAAACCACTACTAAGCATAAGAAAAGAGTTATCAATACTTTAATTTTTTGTTTAAGAGGATGATTCTCTTTTTCTTCTTTAGCTTTTGCTCTTTTATCTTTATTCATTTATTTGTTGTGCTTGAGGAATTTTAATCATAACAATACTAATGGCAAAAATTGCAAACATTCCATTTGAAGTAATTATTGGTGTTGATTCCCCAATTCCAAGTAAAATAACAAACAAAACAAAGAATAATCCGTAAAATTTGCTTATGTTAAAAGACGTTGTCTCTTTCGTTAAATTATTCAAGCCGAATGCCATTAACAACAGATAAAACAATGTAGAAAACAGGCCATATGAACTTAATAATGTCAAAATCGAGTTATGTGAATTACTTTGTAATTTTAGATAATCACCAAGCAAAATCGTTCTTGGAGTTGCTGAGTATTGTTTGAGTCGTTCAACCCAAATAAATAATCTCGAAGTAGCATCTTTTCCTTCACTAATAGCCCCACTACTAATTGAACTATTTAAATTCCCATTAAAAATTAACAAATATAAACCGACAAATATTATTGGAGCTAAAACAACAGCGATTGAGATTGGAAGATTAAGATTGTATTTTCTAAGCAAGAAATAAATAACTGTTATAACTGCAGCACAACCACAGGCTAATAATGGCGTTCTTGCAGAAGTGAAAATAAGTAAAACTACATCAATTCCGGCAAAAACCAGTAGAGAATATTTAAGAACTTTGTTTTTAAATGCAAATATAGAGTAGATAATGATAATTGCTGATGTTGATAAAATAATTCCAGCTAAATTAGGATTAGAGAAATTCAAAGTTAAACCAGAAAAACTTTTAACTCCAGACCACTCTCTTGAATAACCTGTTGCAAAAGTAATTAAAAATATTAAACTCAGTAAAACTGATTCGACTATTAAAACATTAAAAATAATATGGTTAAATTTGCCATACATAACCAACAACAAAGTTAGTATCGAAAATATAAGTACAACAAAATAACTTAAGCTATTAAATGTTGGATTTGTTTTATTAGCAATATAGGAAACCAATACTGATATCATTAAGAACAAAATAGATAATCCTGATAAAGCTAAAAACATTTTGCAATCAAAGGTAAGTTTTTCTTTTGACTTTTGCTTTAAAAATAATATCAACTTTATAACAAGCCATAATCCAATAAATCCAAATATCATTTTAAAGAAAACCGAAGACACAGTATCTAACTTAAAATGCAAAGTTAAAATAGATAAAAATGACAGCGAAAAAATGGCAATCAATATAATTGAGTCAATTTCATTTTTAATAATTTGAAATATTTTATTTTTGACCATATGTTAAATAAAAACTGTGTTTTCCTTTTTCCCAAGCTGCCTCATCAAAATTGAGCTTGCTTAATGATAAGTCATTATAATTAGATTCTGCTAAACTAAAATAATTAAATTTTTCAATATTAGAAGTAACTAAATAATAATAGACATTATCAAACTTATTTAAATTCTTTTCTAAGTAATTTCCGAACAATAATCCTGATGTATTAGAATCTGTATTTTGAATAGTTACGTTACCAGACAAACAAATATTTTTACAATTTAATGTTTTTCCATTATTAACAATTTCGCCACAAATAAAGCCGAATCTATTTAAACACTTTTCAGAAGTTAAACTTATGTCAGCAACTATATTTGAAACAGTTAAATTATCAGTCAAATCAGATTTTCCGATCAAAGCACCTGCTGAATAAGTTTCTGATGTTAAATTCAATTCAACTAGTTTTTCATCATTTGAGGATAAACCGATATTATTAATTTCTCCACCTTTACATAAGCCAACACAAAGCGCTGAATTACTATTTGATCCAAGATTTAATGCTAAGCATCCAGTTCTGTAACAATATTTAGCTATACCGCTGCTTTCTTGCAAACCACAAATTGCAGCAACATTTGATTGGCAATTAGTAGTGATATTAAATGCTGATACGCAAGAACATCCTTGTATTTGATGATTGTTTACACCACAAATTCCACCAATATTTGCTAAATCAATATTTGAATTGATATTTATTGCATTTGCTGCTGTTTTGCAACCAGTTATATAACCTTTATTAACAGCAGAAATGATTCCGTAATTTAAATTAAATTTATTCTCTAAAGATGCCCAAGCAAAATTTTCAATGCCTGAGTCTTTAATATTTAAATGAATAACGGTTCCCTTATTTACACCTAAAAATCCTAAGTTCAAAAAGTTATCATCATGTAAGGAATTTGCATAATTTACATCATACCCACCACTTAAAATAATGGATTTATAATTTCCTTCAATATGCCCAGTAAAAGGCTTTTCTTCGGTGCCAATTGGAATCCATGGCTTAGTAATTTCAATTTTTGAATTTAGCACATAATAACCATCAAGATTATCTTTTATCTTATAAACATCTTCTTCAGAATTAAGATAAAAAACATTGAAATTATTTCTAGATATCAAAATGGAACCAACTAATGATGAAACTCCAAAAATTATTAAAATAATTGATATTATTAAACTTTTTTTATTTTTAATTTTCATCATAATTTCTTACATAAAAAATTTGAAATAGTTAATATAGTCCATATCATCACAATTGCGAGCCCAATATTTCTTAGGATTTTTAGGAAGTGTAACTAGTCCATTAACAATTTTTTTGCCATCTAGATTAATATAAATGCTATTTTTTTTATTTAGTTTATGTTTGATAAAAATAAGTTTGTTTGGAACATCTAATTTGTTAAATAGTTCAGCTTTTTCAATGACTTCCTTTTCATCTTGAACATTGGTCAAATTAAAATAAAATACCAATTTATTGAAATCAATCCTACTTTTTCTTTCGTCCCATTTTTTCTTACAAGGAGAAAAAACTTTGTCGTGGATAAAATTAATTTTAATTGGTTCAAGGTTAACTGACTTCAAAATACCAATAGGATAACCCTCTGTATTATTCGGCAATTCACATAATTCGCAATCAATGTATTCATTAAAATTTGAAATCAATTTAAAATAATCGGTCATATATATTAAAGTATTGATGAAAGGCGAATCAAATCGCTTTCCCATTTGATGGTATGAGACGCCAGCCAAGCAATCGTGGCCTATTATTGAAATATTGTAATTCGGAAGTTTAGATCTTAATTTTTTATAGTAGAAAAAAGCAAGAATTTTATTTTTGATTCTAACAACAATGCATTTATTAATCATAAAAAGATTTTAACAAAACAGTAAAAAACTAACAATTATTTTAATTAAAATATATAATATATTCTATGGAAAAATTAAATTTGCAGCAAAAACAACAACTTTTACTTAATTTATTAATTGAGTTTGATAAAATTTGCAAAATAAACAATATTAACTATTCTCTGACCTACGGAACATTAATTGGCGCTGCTCGTCACAAAGGTTTTATACCATGGGATGACGACATTGATGTAATGATGACAAGAGAAAATTTCAATAAATTTATTGCACTGAAAAACAGTTTTTCAAACACTAGTTACCAGATTGTTGATAATAAACAAGAAAATTATAACTATATTTTTGCAAAATTTGTTGATAAAACCACAAAATTAGTTTTGCTAAAAGAAGAACGATATCCAACCAACCTTGGATTATACATTGATATTTTTCCGTTCGATTACGTTGCAGACACAAAAGAAGAAGCCTATAAAATTGTAAAAAGAAATCGATTTAAATTGTCTTTATTAGTTGCTGCTCAATGGAAAAAATATTTCTTAAACAAATCTTATAATTTTAAAAGACAACTAATTAGATTATTTTTCTATATTTTGAGCAGATTTGTTAATAGTAAAAAAATAATTTGCAAAATAGAAAAAAATATGAAAAAAGAGGAAACAAAATACTGCTGTAATTTTGGAAGTTTTAATACAAAAGCAATCTTTGAAACCTCTTTATTTAACAATTTAGATTTCTTAGTTTTTGAAAATCACAAATTTCCTGTAATTAAAAATTACGATTATTTCTTAAGTACAATATACGGTGATTATAAAAAATTGCCACCAGAAGACAAAAGATTTTCGCCTCATGAGTATGATTCTTTTAAGCTCTGATTTCTCTTATTTGTAGCGTCACTCTATAACAATTAAGCAAATTATTTACTAATTCAACGACTTTATTTTTTAACTTGAGTGCTAAATATTGCACAGCGTTTAAATTGTCTTGTGCAGATTTTATACTATTTTTCTTTCCTTAATTTGTTGCTCTTTCTTCCTTTGAGCATGAGTTTAAAACCCTTAGTTAAGCCAATATTTTTAAATAATTTTCTATGTTTAAATGTATAGTAATAAATTGCTAACCTTGATTTTTTGGGAAAAAGTTCATAGAAAAAATATCCTTTGTTATAAAAATAATCTTCGTCATAACCCTTAAACCAAGTTGAAGATGTGTCATTAATGTCAGCTATAAACAAAGGGGAAGAAATACACTTAGCACGATTCCTTAGAAAAGAATTTAAAAATAAAGAATCCTCTCCATTTAATCTTGGCGTTCCTGCACCAAATTTTTCATTAAAAGTGATATTATGTTTATCGAGAATATTTCTTAAAAAAGCAATTCTTGCTGAGCCATACCTAAAAATATTAAATTTATTTAATTTTTTATATTTTAAATTAGTAAATCTTTTTTTGATGGCTCCAATAGAATTGATATTAAAAGTAAGTAAATCAGCATTTGTTTTACTAAATTCATTAATTATATTTGACTGATAATTGTTATGAAACACTTCATCATTATCTGCAAGTAATATAATATCGGCGGTAACATATTTTAGTCCTAAATTTCTACTTTTTGATAAGCCTCTATCTGTTGAATTTACCCATATAATATTATGGTTCTGAAATTTAAATTTAGAGACTAAATTATTGTCAGTCTGATTTACAACAACACAATCACTTTGCACATTCATTTTTTCTAATAAAGAATAATCTTTTTCGAACATTGTTGATATTAATACTTGAAACGTCATTTTTTATCATCTCCCACCACAATCCTATAAAAAAGATTCGAATTTCTACTTGAATCATGATTCGTCTTTGCAGTTTTTAAAGCATTAGATACTTTACTCAATCTAAAATTTTCATCATTGTATATTTTTCTTAGGAGATCCTCTGCATCAGTGAAATTGTTTGCAATAAACGCACAATTATTATCTTTTATGTAGTTAGATATTGATGATGAAGATGGAGCCAAAACGAAGAATGGAACACCAATAAATAAACTATCTGCTATTTTTGTAGAAAAAGCATTTTTTGTATCTTTAACATAATAATCATCCATAGATTCAACATGAATAATTAAGGATGACTTTTCGAGTAAATCGATATTCTCCTTATATTGAAGTTCTCCAATAAAGTCAATAAATTGGCAATTAGATATTTTACTAAGAACGGTCATATCTTTTGTTAAAGAACAAATAGTTAATTTTTTATTGAAAATATTATAAATGTATTCTGATAATTGAATTAGAGTGTCTGCTCTTCCAACACCAAGGTTGCCACTATAAACAATTGGCCCTGTTTTATCATGATTGCCAATCGGTTTTACATTAGAGGAATTATATATAACATATCCTTTCTGATTAGGGAAAATTTCAAGATATTCGTTCAATAGCATGTTAGTTAAATAAACAAAAGAATCAGCGGTTTTATAAAGAAAACTATATGATTTTTTTAATCTTCTAAGAAAAATTCGAAAGAATATTGATCTTTTCTTTTTCTTTTCAATGTAATTCCACGTCTTGAAAATATAGTCTTCGGAATTATAAGCAATTAGCTTGATATTCAAACTTTTGCTTAAGAAGCATGCAATTCTAATTAAAAAATCAGAATCACCACATTGAATTATTATTCTTTCTGCTTCAAAACTTTTTGCGATGTTTAATATTTCCTTATATGCTGATTTCTTTGACCATAGACACGATCTAATTAAACATTTAAAAGGTGTTTTTCTCTTTTTTGCAATTAGTGTATCGGAATTACCATTACTTTCTTTAACATATTTGCCATATGGCTTTTTGTTTTTCAAAATCCTTGTTTCATTTATTTTATAAAAAGTTCCTTTTTCTAATGCTGGTTCATTACCATTAATATAGATGTTTAATATTTCAGAATTATTAAAACATTCAAGCATATTTAAAAGTGTTCTACCATTTGAATTGGATAAACTTAAAGGATTATTTGAAAGCACTAATATTTTCATACTCTAAATCTCGATACTAAAGGCCTTTGAATTGTCATTAAGATTATAAATCTCCAAAAATTTATTAATCATGTAGTCGCAAAGATAAATTTGTCTAGATGAAGCAGACACTTCCTGTTTATTATAATTTTCCGAAAGAATTTTATTAATTGCTTTTTTTAATAAATCAATATTCCCTTGTTTAACAAAAATAGCATTTTCACCTGATGCAATCGACTCGGCACCGCCGCATTCAAAACCAGCAACTTTTGTTCCGCAACATAACGATTCGGCAGTTGGCATTGAAAATGTTTCTTTTTTGCTTAAAACCAATGAAATATCACATTCAGAATAAATTTTTGCGAGCAATTCAATATCCTTAATAGGATTTAAAAAAGTAACATTCGAATGATTGTTATTTGAATATTGTTCTAGTGAAAGACAAACAAAATGAACATTGCTATCTAATTCGAATTCAGATGCTAATTGTTCAAAATACTTAAATCCTTTGTGCGGATTTGATGCATTAGCACACACAAATAGTATTTTCTTTTTATTGTTTAAAGTATCTGGAAGCATAACGGACTTTTCAATAGCAAATTTAAAAATGTCATCTACACCATTCAATACTGTTTTTAAAGGAATATCTTTACAAATTGTTGACTTTTTAGCTCTTTCTGCAAGCCATGGGGAAACAGCAGTTATTTGCAGTTCTTCAAAGTTTGAAAACATATTATTAAGTCTTTTCCAAGTGCGTTTATTCTTAATTGGGTCCTTATATTTATTGCAATTTAGACATTTATTTCCGTTGCACCAATTTTCACAATCAAATACATGACCTTCTTGGCACCCCACGTATAAATTCTCTGAATGTAATGTCAAAACTGTTTTAATATGATGTTTTTTTAAAAATCTAAACAAAACATATTGATTTATATAGTGATCATTCAAACAATGAACATGAACAACTTGTGGTTTATATTTTTTTATTATTCTAATGTACTCAAAAGTTGAAAAATAATTGAATAAAGAACCATCTTTTGTAAGTTTATTTAATAATCTACATAAAACTGATTCGATTTTACTTGTACAAATTGCAGCATTATGTACAGGAGCATCAATTTCTTTTCTTCCGTAAAGTACAAAAGCTTCAAACTTAGCTTTTTCAATACCATTTTTTAAAGTATCAACAATCTTACCTGTACTACCTTTTTTATAAACAGAATTTATTAAAATAACATTACAATTTTTGCTTGTCTGTTCATTAAAATAGATCGCGTTGTTTTCAGAAATACAATCATCCGTTAAAGGATATCTAATTCCTAATATAAATGAAAAGCACAATATGTACAACCCTTGAGCTGAAGAAAATATGCAAGACTCAAATAAACCTGTAAAGAAGAAACTGCACAAACTAAATAATGCAACATATTGCGAAGTAACAACAAATTTCATTTTTCCAAAAGCCTTGGTTAATAGTGCAATGAAACACAATGATAAAATAATTGCAACAGGTGCGCCGTATGCAACAAACAAATCCAAAATTGCATTATGGTATTGAAGCTGTCCATTAAATGTTCCATAAAATCCGAGTAATGGTTGCATTTTAATTCTTTTAAAAGCTTCGGTCCACATGCTATAACGAGAAGTTATGCCTTTTCCGATAGCTGGCAAATTTAATACTTGAGGAGCCTGAGCCCCAGAAGCGGAAACCAAAATAATTACATAAACACAAGCAAAAAAGAGTATAAAAGATACAATAAGCGATGAAATTACTAAAGAATTCTTTTTCTTGAATAGTTTTATTACAAGAACAAAAATTAGTGCCACAAACAAACCGACTATCGGTGCTCTAGCTTGAGTTTTATACAACAAAAATAGCAGATACAGAGTTTCTAAAGAAACAAAAACTTTCAATATTTTAGAATGCGTAATAAATACACCATAAATTAAACAAACAACTGTATAACCTATGGCTAAAGCTGTAGCATTAGGATTTGAAAAATTAAACGAGTACGCACCAGTATAAGTCTGCCCACGAAGCGGTCCAATAAAAGAAGCTCCACAAAACATAAGCCCGACAAGAACAGAAACAAATATGCTTAAACGAGGAATTTTTCTACTAAATTCTCCGTTTGTAAGTAACACAATGTATATCATAGTAAAAACTAAGCATATGTATTTAGTAAAATAATCAAAGGATTTAACTGCGGTTGTAAAAAACGGAATTATTATAGGAATAAATGTTATTATTGATACAATTATTACTAACAATAGTTGTCTAATAAAATTATCTTTTAATAGGTTTTTAAATATTTTCTTTTGCTTTATTTTTAAAACCAATTTTGCGATAATCCATGTGCCTATAATTACGTATGTCGCTCTAAAACAAAGTGATGCAAAACTCGACAATTTAACAATGGAAAAAACTAAATCAAAATTTATTAAAAGAATTGAAAGAAACAGTAAAATACTTTCATAATTCGTAAATATTTTTTTAAGGAGGCTTTTAACTTTATTCATCAATCGTAAACTCCTTAAAAGATATATTTCCGTTGGAAATGATCCATATTCCATCATTCCATTTCATTTTGGTAATCGTCACATCATCAATACTTATTTTTTTGCAAATAATTTTTGCAGCTGATGGAGCAGTAAAATCATTAATAATGTAACAATTTTCAATGTTATCAGAATTTAATGGTATATCACTATAATCGATTTCTAATGATTTGCTGTTTTTTGTAGCTAAAGATCCTCCCATCAATAGATTCTTTATAGAAATCTTGCTTGATAAATTTTTACCAATTGAGAATGAAATATGCTGTTCATTATTAGCGAATGAGGAAATATTGCCCTTGTAATAACAGTTTTTTATTTCAATCGAAGAGTCACTACTTGTTAAGCCGACTATTCCGCCAAGATAAGAATTGGTAACTGCTTTGCTGTAAATTGAAATTGATGCATTCTCAAAAATATTGTTATTGATTTTGCCGCCAGATAATGTGCCAGTACCAATACCAACATTTAAATTTTTAATCTCGCCAAGTTCGCTCTCATAAACCATAATATGGCCACCGCTCTTGCAAAGTTCTAAAATTGAATTACTTCGAGATTCACCAGCAAATTCACCTATTGAAAATGTATTTGCTGACGATCTTAAATTAAAGTGCCCAACGAGATCACTTTTCGAAATTTTTCCTTCATTGACTCCAGCGTAACCACCAAAGCTAATGCTCTTAGAACTATTAAATTCGATCTCTTTTAATCCGTAAATTCTACAACCAGAAATTCTTCCTTTATTAATACCTGATACAACGCCAATATTTAAATTGGTATCAAAAGCACTTAAGAAATTTGAATATTTTACATTATAAAAATTAGTTTTAAGTATTGTTCCTTCATTAAAAGGAAATAAACCAATATAGGTTGTTCCATCAACGGTGTATTTATCTAAATCAAGTTCATTGTAGTCAAATTCGATATTATAGAAAATTGAACTAAGACCGTTTATTTTTCCTTTGAAAGGATGGTCTTTATCTCCGATTGGTTTTACTGGTGATGAAAACGAGAAAGATTTTTTTATTATAAAATATCCATCCAAGCGATCATTAATTTTGTAAAAATCTTCTTCATTATTTACATAAATAGGATCAGGCACTTTCTGAGACAATAACATTGCAACAGTGAAAACGGCCGCTACTGCAACTAAAATAGCGGATAAGGATATTGCGATTTTCTTACTTATTTTTTTAAATATCATCACTTTATTATCCTTTTAATCCTTGATACAAAAATCAATAAAAACAACCTCTTAAACGATAAAAAATAAATAATCTTATTAACAACCGACAGTGGTAATTGCCCAATCAATTTATAATTGTTTTTATAGGATTCTGAAACTTGATATTTGAAATCCTTATAATTTTCATACCTATCTTTTTTGTAGGTCAATAATGTTCCAAAACAAGAGAAGAATTGATTTGATGTTTTTTTAACTAATGCAATTTGATAATTCTCTTTCTTATCTTTGTAAAATAAAATAATTGATTTATAAACTTCAAGCAAATCTATTTTGTTATGTTTAATTTTAGATAAAGTTATGCTGTTATTATTAAAGCGATAATTATAAAGCTCCTCATTAATAACTGAAATATAACTGACCTTATCAATTAACTTATACGTTGTTGCAAAATCTTCGTGAATTCGTTTTTCTGGATATCTAATATCATCAAATAAACTCTTTTTATAAATTTTGTTACAAGCAGCCATAAAAGCGGATTCAAAAAAATAATTAAAGTATTCCTCTTTTGAATATACTTTTGTTTCGCCTTGCTTTGCTGCACTAATTTCTTCTTTATCTTGAAACTTTTTAAACGAACAAACACCAATTTGAGTATTAGAAGATATAACCAAATTATACAATTTTTCAATAAAATACGCGTCGACTATATCATCCGAATCAACAAACATAAGCCATTCGCCTTTTGCTTTATCAATTCCGAAATTTCTTGCAGATGATAATCCACCATTATCTTTGAAGAAATACTGAAATTTACTATTATTTTTGCAATATTTTTTTGCAATGTCTGATGAACAATCGGTCGATCCATCATCAATTAATAAAATCTCACAATCATCGAAGGATTGATTGCTAAAAGATTCAAGGCATTCAAGTAAATACTTTTCAACGTTATAAATAGGCACTATAACTGAAACCATATTATTTAAAAACCTTTCTTATTAAATGCTTTAACTTTGAAATTAGAGATTTTACAAAATGTGACATTTTGATAACTGCTCTTTTAAAGATAGAGTACTTTTTATTGTTCTCATAAACTTTTTGAGATATAAAGTCTTGATATGTTTTAGATAACCAATGAGTACCATCACTACATTCTTTAGATCTGATTTCTAACAAAGTAGGAAATTCTAAAGTTGGAATATTTCCAATAGCCATCCAAAGATGTGAATTATGGCAATATGGAAGTGGACATTTTTTGCCCATAGCTTCAAATTTAATTTTAGAATTAGGATTTTTGAAAATGTTTTGTAAAAAACAGGAATAGCATTTGCTCATGTTTCCATTTCCCAAATCTAATGTAACAGACCAATCTCCTGCATAACAAAATTCTCTTCTTTTAACCCCAACAGTTTTAAGTTTTAAATCAAAGGATTTAGAATTAAAAACTGACCATGTTTTAATATATTCTTCTTTAGAAAGATTAGTCAATGTCGTAAATTCAGGATCTTTCCTTGCAATATTTATTTCTGGAAGCGATTTTATTTCATCATTACATTTATTAATTATCTCAGGAATAAATGGAATATAGTCATCACTTGCAACCATTTCAACTCCGATAGAAATGCCGTTATTTTTGCAATTTTTAACATTATCAAAGAAATGATCTATCAAATTTAATCTTTTCAATTCTAACCAATGTAACGAGAACCTAAGCCATAATCTTTCTTTTAAATTGTCAGGGAAATCGCAGAGTTTTTGTATGTTTTTAGTGCATGTTCCATTGTTGACAATCATTACAAAGTGTCCATCTTCTAATAGATACTTTGCAAGTTCAACAACTTCTTCTGATAAAAGAGTTTCACCACCAGCACATAAATTAATTAAGCAAGTTCCACCTAATCTTTTCTTTCTTAAACATTTTGCAATATATTCTGGTGAATACTTAAATTTTTCTACTCGTGATTCAAAATCTCTAGATGGGTTTTGTTTTATATAACAATAGTCGCATCTAAAATTGCATGCATAAATAGGCACGTAACATTCAATCAATCTTTTAAATCTTGGAGTACTCATCTAAAATTTTTCCTAATTCATTAAATTTGTCAGCTAAATTCATTTTTTCTTTGTATTTATAATCATTAAAGTGATTAAAAATACTAGCATCTATTTTATCATTTTTATCCAAATACAAAACAAATTTTGCATTTGGCAACCAAGTTTCAATAAACATTTTTATTTTATTGTTAGCATTATTGAGAGCAATGCAAGGCGTTCCAGTTAACGCACAGAAAATTATGCAATGGAGCCTATCGGTAACTACAATCTTATATGATGCTACTTCTTTTATTTTTGCCATGACATCATCTTTTCTTTTTAATAAAGAAGTATTTCCGTTAGATACTGTAGAAATAAGCTCAATCGGCATTTTTAAATCTTCAATAACATCAATGATTTCTAATTCTTTTCTAATCGAACTTACTGACTGCTCTTTATCGTCTCTAAAGCATAAAGCAACTTTGCTAGCACTTTCTGGATTAACAACGTCATTTAATAAAAACACTGAATCAGGAATCAACACACAATTCAAATTATCGTAATAACTTCTTGCTTTATTTAAAGATTCGACATCTCTAACACAAAGTGTTAATAACGGATTATTATTATTATATATTTTAACTGACTCCAAAAAATATTCGCTTTTTAAATCACAATAATTAATTGATTGCGGGAAAATTACGATTTTGTTATTTGGGAAACTCTTAATAATATTTCTTCTAATATTTTCGTCATATTTCCAAACATCTCCCATGTTTCCCCCGCCAGGAAGAAATATAACATCATCAAACTTAATCATTTTCTTCAGTTCATCAAAATATTTAACTGTATCATTTTGAGAAATTTCAATAATTTTAAAATATTTTGAAACAAAATGTTTCATAGCTTCGCCAATTGCTAAATCACCATAATTTAAGTATTCAACAGCAGACAATATAAAACCAATTTTTGAATTTGTTTTTCTAGATTTTTTTATTTCAGCGATGAAAGTTGGTTTTTTAGCAATCGAAAACTTTGATTTGATGGATCTGATTTTAGATTTAATTCTTTGTGAATAGTAAACCGAAATCTTACATTTTTTCAAATTAAGAACGTTTTTGCTTGCCTTCCTTAAATATCTTTTTTCAACCTTATTTAACTGTTGTGTATCGATGACGCTTTTGCAATCAATATATTTTGCATTTAATTCAAAAAAGAATTTGTCAAAATCAGCAAATTTCTCTCGTTCAAAACTTGCAAAATCACATAGTAATCTAAATAAAAGGTATGATGTTTTGCCCGCCAAGTTGTTAAGATTTTTGCTTTTGAAAAATTCAATCCTCTCCAAAAAAGCATCAATCGAATCTAATCTTTTTAGACTAATTTTTGAAGTCATTATGCTTGCTTGATTTTGAAAATAAAAGTAAAGTTCATCATTTACTACGCAAAATTTATTAACTTTCGAAATAAGTTTATGAACAGTAAATTCATCTTCATGTAACTTTCCAATAGGAAACAAAACATCATTAAAAAGTTCTGTTTTATATAATTTATTCCAAGCAACAATGTGTTTATCATAATCAACATTGCAAAGCAATGAAAGAGCGGAGACATTGTCAAATTCTAAAATATTACCATTTTTATTTCCAATTTCAGTTTCGTTTGAACATCTCTTGTATTTACATTCCGCAATATCAGAATTTGTTTTTCTCAAAGCATAATACATTTTTAAAACATAATTTTCATCAACCCAGTCATCTGAATCAACAAAACAAATATATTTTCCTTTTGCTATTCTAATTCCCCTGTTTCTAGCTTCTGATAAACCTTTATTTTCAAAATGCAAAACTTTGATTCTTTTATCTTTTTTAGCAAATTCATCACAAATAGAACCGCTTGAATCTTTTGACCCATCATCAGAAAGTATAATTTCTAAGTTTTCGTAAGTTTGTTTAATAACCGAAGATATACATCTATTTAGGTATTTTTCAACATTGTAAACAGGAATAACAATTGTAATTAGATCATCCACTTTTTATTCCTCCTTAAGAAAAAACTAATTAGTCTATAATTTCTATATTTAATTAAAATTAATAAAATTTTTCTTTTAAATGTTATTTTATTCAATTTAGAAATTAATTTTATTTTAAAATTTAAATTTGTTTTATATTCGTTTTTGCTTATTTTGAGCAATTTGTTATATGAAGTTAAAGGATTTAATTTAATCTCATTTATTACAAAATTGAAGTTAAAATCCATTTTCACATAATTTTCTAAAAGGCAAGCGTAATTATTGTTCTGAATTTTAGAAAGTGAATCAATTTCTGCTCTCAACGTCTCAATTCTAGTTTCATAAAAGTTTGAAACATAATTTGTTGCATATTTCTTTACTGCAGAATTGCAACTTATTCTATAAAAATATAAATATTCATCGACCAAGTAAGCATTTTTGCAACAAAGCAAGTAATTCATTAAAAAAACAGTGTCTTCACCAAGAACAACGTTCTCAGGAAATTTTATATTATATTTTTGAATAATATTTTTTCTAAACATTGATCTACAACAGGATCCAAAAACTTTATTTGTTTCAATCAAATTATTTTTGTTAGAATATTTGTCCCCAACCAACAAATACTGAAGTGAGGAAGGAGAATGAACAAGGTTAGACAAGTTATTCTCGAAATATTTTGTTTTAAGATTAAACTCTGAAAACATAGAAAACCTGCAAAAAACAATGTCTTTTCCTTTTATCCTAGAATACATTTTTTCAACAAAATCTTTGTCGACCACATCATCAGAATCAACAAAACAAATAAATTCACAATTGGAATGACAAATGCCAAAATTTCTTGAATAGCTTACCCCGTGGTTTTCGTTATGATATAAAATTGCTCTTTTTTCATTTAAACAAAAATTCTTGCAAATATCGTATGACTCATCATTTGAACCGTCATCAATAAGTATCAGTTCAAAATCACTAAATGTTTGATTTTTAATAGAATTTAAGCATTGATACAAATACTTGGCAGAATTATAAACAGGGACAATAATAGAAACTTTTTTATTCATGTTTGCGCCTAAAAATATGTTTAATAGAAACTAATATTCTCGTCCATTTTGGACCTATTTTTCTAATAAAACGTTCTTTTTTTGTACACCACGAAGCATTAAAATGATGTATGGTGTGAGTATTTTGTGTTTTGTATATTTTCAATGTATTATGATCTTTAGGACAAAAATAATCATTAGGAAATAATTCAAACCCTTCAATAACCTGATATTGATTATTTGGTACAAAACCATACTGTAAAAGTGTTTTTGTAATAGTTTGAACGTTTGTGGTTCTATCGATTGAGCCATCTTTTCTAATTAAAGATCTTGATTTGTAATCATTTAAAAGTTTTTGAAAAAGAGGAAAACCTTTTTCGCATGCCATAATGCCTGTTGGAATATTTTTTTGATCTTCAAAACCAGAAAAGGCTCTTTTATCAAGAAAATCGTCAATAGGTTTAGTAATTTGAACATCTGTGTCCATATAAACTCCACCGTAATTCACAAGAGCATACAATCTAACAACATCGCTCAAAAAAGCCCAAGATTTTGTTAAAAATGCTTCTTTAGTATATTGAAACATGTTTACATCAAAATTTTTTTCGTTCCAAAGAATTAGCTTATAATCTGGACAATATTTTTTCCAACTCTTTAAGCATTTCTTCGCAACATTATCGAGCGGTTTATCGCCAAACCAAATATAATGAATAATCTTAGGAATCATAAATTTGCTCCAAAATATCAGCTATTTTCTCAGAGGCAAAACCATCACCATATGGATTTATAGAATTAGCCATTTTATTATAAAAACTATTTGATGTTATTAATTCTTTAATATCGTTATAGATTGAATCTTCATTTACCCCAGAAAGTTTACAAGTACCAGCTTTAACCGCTTCTGGTCGTTCAGTTGTATCCCTAACAACTAAAACAGGTTTCCCTAAAAAAGGTGCTTCTTCTTGTATTCCTCCACTATCAGTTACAACAAATTTACAACAATTCATTAGATTGTGAAACTCTATAGTGTTTAATGGTTCTACAAGTTTAATATTTTTCACATTATCTAGATGTTTGTGTGCTATTTCTCTAACTTTAGGATTTTTATGTACTGGGTAAATAATGTTAATTGTTTTAAATTCCAAAGCTATTCTTTTAAGAGCGGAGAAAATATTCTCCATGTTAGCACCAATATTTTCTCTTCGATGACAAGTAACTAAAATAGTTGGATTATCTTTTGCAAATTTAATGTTTTCATCAAAATAATTTTCATCAATTGTATATCGTAAAGAGTCAATACCGGTGTTGCCTGTTACAAAAATAAAATTTTCATTTTTACCCATTCTTAGTAAATTACATTTTGCTGAATCTGTTGGAGCAAAATCTAATTCTGAAACTACCGAAATAGCGCATCTGTTGAATTCCTCAGGAAAAGGGGAATGAATATCGTAAGTTCTTAATCCAGCTTCAACGTGTCCAACCTTTATGCCAAGATAAAAAGCTGCTAACGAGAAAGCGAAGGAAGTAGAAGTATCACCGTGAACCAATACTAGATCGGGGTTTTCTTTTTCAAAAACCACTTTCGATTTTTCTAAAGTAGAATTTGTAATATCAAAAAGAGTTTGATTTTCTTTCATTATATCCAAATTGTAATCAGGCACCATATGAAACACTTTTAAAACTGATTGCAGCATTTCTTTATGTTGCCCCGAAACCACAATCTTAACATCAAAACACTGTTTTTTTCTTAACGCAATTACTAGCGGACACATTTTTATAGCTTCCGGCCTAGTGCCAAAACATACCAATATCTTTTTCATAACGTTTAATATTTTATAACATAATATTAAAAATAGGTAGCACATTAGAGCACTAAATATAAATTCTCTTATATAATAGTTAACAATAAAAATTTATTTAGCTTTAGAGCACGGTCCATAATCTTCGAAAATAATTTTATTATAATCTAAAAGATTATCTATAAACTTGCAAAGCCTTTTTACAGCAACTTTTGTATTCCAGCAACCGGAAATGCTTTCATATGCATTTTTTTGAACTTTTTCATTGTCTTTCCTATTTAAAACAGAAAGTACAAGATTATTTAATTCATCTTGATTTTCGGAAGAATATAAATAACCGTTATTTAAATCATTGATTAATGTTTTTGGAGATCCTGCTTCTTTAGGAGCAAAGCAAACACATGCAGAACCCATAGCTTCATTCACTACAGCGCCCCAGCCCTCTTCTCTGTTTGATGTAAACAAAAAATACTTAGATGAATTCATTAGCTCCTCTTTTTCTTTTAAAGGAAGAGGCCCTAAAATATCAACGCAGTCAGTTAAATTGTTGTCTGAAACATATGAATTACAATCATCAATAAGTGACCCATAACCACACATTTTTATTTTAAAATTTACATTTTTGCTTTTTAAAAATTTAGCTAATTCTAAGACCATCATTGGTTGTTTTTCCGGGACAAAACGTCCAACCCAGCAGAAAGAGTTTATATCATCTTTTTCTTTCAATTTTAAAAGCTGTTCATAAGGAGTTTTAGTAGTATCAGTAAAATAACCCCAAGTCAACATTTTGCCTTTAAAAAGATGAGCTTTTTTAAGGTCTGCTGCAGCGTATCCACCCATACACAAAACATATTTATTATGTTTATTGAACAAATGATAATGATAAATTGTGCCTAAAACTCTCCTTAAAAAATTTTTTGGTGTTGTTTTTTTCTTATATAATCTTTCGGTACATTTGAATGTGATTTTTCGTGTGAATAATCTGCCTCTGATAATGGATTTATGTTCTACTCTTTGATATATGACAACCTTAGCTTTTTTAATTAGTTTTTTGCAATCTCGAAAATCATTTTTAGAGGTATATGCGGTTTTGACAAATGGATAATCTGATGGAGCAAAACTATAGCCTATATCAGTTCTAAGACCAGCTTTTTCATAAGTTGAGATAAATAAAAAATCATCACCATAATTTTTATAGAATTCTTTAATTATTGGCAAAATAATATGGTCAATCGCACCACCAACATAAACTAGTTTATATTGCTTAACATCAGACATAAATTAAACATCCATCTTATAAGTGTCGGCAGTATCTTCAGAATATATTTCTGAAATCCACATTAAAGTCACAGATTCATCTTTTCCAATATTTCTAATATCATGTGTATAATTTGGGTAAATATACACTTGGTTTTGGGAAAGTGTGTTCATTTCATAATTATCAATAACATTGGTTTCTATTTTTCTCAAACGAGTCAAACATGTTCCTTTAACAGTTTGAAAAATTTCATTTTTATAAGTATGGTAATGACCACCTTTTAATATTCCAGGGTAAGACCTATTAATTGAAATTTGCCCATATTTTTTTGATTTAAAAATTTCTTCAAAAGAACCGCGGCTATCTTTAGCAAAATTAAAAGTATATCCTTCATCACTGAAGTAATCGCAAAATGTTGCAAAAACCTTTAATTCAAAATCATCTTTGATTATTGGTAAATGCTTTTCACTTACAATACAACTTTTAAAATACTTAATTAATTCAGCTAAATGACCTATTGTACAATCATAAACAGGTGAAACATAAAGTATATCTCTAGATGGTTTATTGATGCCTTTTATACAATTTATAATTGTATCAACTATATCATCTACATAAATAAAATGTATAACGAAGTCAGGGTCTCTTATGAAAATATCGAGATTATGAGCAATGTTATAAAAGAATGTTGAAGCAACACTGTTGTAATTTGGTTTTCCCCATTTTCCAAATGCATTAGTAAATCTATAAACATATGCAGGTAATCCGGATTCAAAGACAAGATCTTCACACATTTTCTTTGTTTTGCCATAATCGTTATCTAGTGTAGCTTGCGTCGAACTTGCTAATAAAAACGGAATAGATTTTCCTGTCGATTTGATAATATCCAAAATTTTCTTAGTTAAATTAGAATTAGAATTATAAAACTCCTCATTGCTTAATGGCCTCATAACTCCAGCTAAATGAACAACAAAATCGCATTCAGAAATATATGTTTTTAGTTCTTCTTCGGTATTTGAGACATCAAAAGAAAAATACTCAATACCTTCAATATCGAGTCTTTTTCTAAGGTGTTTTCCCATGAATCCTTGAGATCCAGTTACTAAAATTTTCATTTTTTTCCTAAATTTTCTTTAATTAATGTGGAACTAATTCCTTGTGTGCGTTTTAGATAAACAATTTTTTTGTTGTTTTTATTACACCATTCAATTGCAAATATAAAGCCGTCATGATTTTGATCTTCACCTAAAGCTAACACATCAAAATCGATCTTTGAAATATCTAATTCAACTTGTTTTGAGACAAAAACTTCATCAACAAGTCTTAAATTCTTAATAATTTCGATTCTTTGATTCGTATTATAAAAAATATGATGATTTGGTTTTCTTTTTAATATTTCAGCATCATCTTGAACACCCACAATTAAATAATTGCCATATTGTTTGCACTGTTCAAAAAGTTTTAGATGGCCATAATGAAAATAGTCAAATACTCCAAATGTTACAATTTTTATTTTCTTAGACATATCTTTTACCATTTTTTTATTATACTATAAAAAATTATTAATTAAAGTTGTTATTAATAAAGAATTATATAAAAAACGAAAAACTTATAACAAATTATATTATTTTTTAAAAACAATATGATAAAATAAAATCATGTATTTTATTGTTGATACAGACAAAAACTTTGTAAAACCACTAGCAGTTACTTTTTATTCAATTACTAAGCATGCTCATAGTGATGAAAAAAATATTTTCTTTTTAATTCAATATAATGATAAAAAACTTCCGAATGAAGACATTGTTTTTTTAAAGAAATATATTCGTAAGCAAGATGAAATCGAATGCATCGTTGTTCCACACCATATTGATGGAAGCATAACTGGAAAATGGTCTGATCAAGTTCTTTTAAAAATTATTGGCTTATATTATTTACCAGACTATGTTGATAGAATTTTTCATATTGATGGAGACGCAATTGTTGTTGATGATATTACTGAATTTTATTATTCAGAAAAATTATTAACCTACACATTACTTGGAACAAAAGAGGTTCTCGATATTCAAAAAGAACGAAATCAGTTGTATGGCCTAAAAGATGATTTATATTTATGTGCTGGAGTAATTATGATTAATGTTAAATTATTCCTTAAAAAATTTCCTACAATTGAATCATTTAATAATGAAATAAAAAATGTTAAATATGAAATTAGAGCAAGCGATCAAGACTTCTTGAACACTTTCTTTGATGGAGAAAAAACATGTTGGGAAACAGACCAATACATGAGATTTGCACTTTTATATCTCATTCATGACAAGTCATATTTAAGTAAGAAAATATCAATTATTCATTATGCTGGCATTGCGAAGCCGTGGAAACCAGACAGAAGATTACATTATAGAATCAAGTATTGGAAATATGGTGTTCGTATTTTTGGTATTTTTTACTATATTAAATATTTATTTAAAAGATTAATATGGTTTATAAAATATTGTTTTAATAAAGTTTTTGGGAAAAGCAAATGAAGAAAATTCTAGTAATAGCTAACTTTGCAAACACATATTCAGGTTCTTTTATTGCTTCGCTTGAGTCTTTTCATAAACTTTATAATACAAAAATTGAAATGATTTATGTTTTTCCGAAATCTCCTAATCCGGATTATCAAAAATGGATGTCTGAATTTTCAAAAAACAAAAAAGTTATCTTTATAGATTTTTCTGAATCTGAGTTTGAAAAAGCAATAAATGATACTAGACCAGATATTTGTTGGTGCCATTTCTTATCGGTTGCGCCAGTTACCTCTCTTTCGTTTAAGCACGAATCTACTTTATTTTATTTTCATGCACATGGACAACTTTATTTCACTAATTTTCAACTACTAAAATTAAATATAAAGAAAAGAAGAAAGCCTTCTAATTTACATGTTATCTGTGCATCAAAACCTTTAATTAAATTTTTTAGACCTTTTATTAAACACAAAAACATTCACGTTGTAAGAAACGCAGTTGATTTTTCTAGATTTAATGAAAATATTCCATCATCAAAAAATGGAGTCGCTATGTTTGGATATGATTGGAAAATTAAAGGCGTCGATATTGCCTGTGAAGCCATTAATTATTTGAAAGAGAAATATAATTTAAATGTTAAACTAGATATCTATTGTTCTAAAAATATTGAGGATTCACGTGGGATTTCTGCAAAATTCCCAAATTGTGACATAAATGTTATCTATTCATCAGGCAATCCTTCGAAAGTTTATAAAGAGCATCAAATCTTTATTTCACCAAGCAGAAAAGAAGCGTTCTGCTATTCAATTGTAGAATCAATTTATTGCGGAACACCTGTTATCTTTTCTGATATTCCTGAGCAAAGACATAATGATGAATTTTCGTTCAAATTTAAAACACAAAATCCAAAAAGCCTTGCAAAGGAAATGCATAAATTATTGTGCAATTATGACGCATTAACTGAAGGAATTCAATCAACAAAATTTAAAGAAAATCTTGTTAAAAAATATTCATTAGATGAATGGTCGAAAGATGTATATAATTGGTTATTAAGTAATGGAAAATAAATTTATTAGATTTTTAAAGTTTCTCAATAGAAACGAAATTAAATTCGTTCGTTTTTTATATACTTCATATTTAAAATTAAAATTAAAAGAAAAGAATTTTACTTTAATAACAAACAATTGTACTGGAGGCATCATTTACCATCGCCTAGGATTAAAATTTAATTCTCCAACAATAAACTTCTATTTTCCAAAGGATGAAGACTACGTTTGTTTTGTACACAATTTAGATTTGTATACGCAAAAAGCGAATCTTGTGCACGATAAGGAAAATTCCATTGATTTTCCTATAGGTCTTTTAATTCCGGATGATAAAAAATATCCTATTCTTACAATTCATTTTATTCACGATTCATCATTCGAATATGTTTTTAAAAAATGGGAAGAAAGAAAGACAAGAATTATCAAAGATAAAACAATTGTAATTTTTGATCTTTCATTTCCACCATTTCCGCACATCAATCAAGATAAATATATTGAAGATTTTCAAGATGTTAAATATCCGTTTGTTATTTTCTTAAGAAACACAGATGTTTCAAAATATAAAAACGTTTTTTCTTTTAAAGTACCAAGTGAAAACATAAAGGTTGGTTCGCATACACCAAGCACAAGAATAAAAACATATTTAGATCAATTTAACTATGTTAAGTTTATAAACAAATCCTTGAAGAAAAGAAAATGAAAGGTTGTTTAATATATGAATAAGAAAATAGGAATACTAACATTTCATCAAGCAGCAAATACTGGAGCGTTATTGCAAGCTTATGCTTTGCATAATACTATTTCCAAATACCAAACTTCAGAAATCATAGATTATAGAAGTGTTGCTTTTAAATCCAATAGAAAAAAGGGGCTTATTCGTTTTGCGAAGGACACAATAAAATTCATATTACATCCAAAAGTAGAATCAGGAAGAATAAAAACAAATAGAAATTATAAAAAATTCAGAAACTCTTTTCTAAATTTAAGTCCTACATACCTTGATTCTGATATAGATCAAATCAATAGCAAATATGATTCCATTGTTTGTGGAAGCGATCAGGTTTGGAACACAAATATTACAAAAAATGATTTTCACTATTATTTAGACATAGTAGAACCACAAAAGAGAAAATCATATGCTGCAAGCTTTGGCAGTGATGATTTAAAAAACCCTAGGATTTCCCAGGAATTATCAAAATTTAATCTGATAAATGTCAGAGAAAAAGAAAGAATTCCTCAACTAGAGAAGATGGGATTTAAAAACTGTGTTTGCTGTTGCGACCCTGTATTTTTATTGTCAAAAGAAGAGTGGCTAAAAATTACTCCATTAAGAAAAAAATCAAAAAAATATATCTTAGTTTACTTTATACTTGATCCAATTAACTCAGTTAGTTTTATTAACTCAATATCAAACAAATACAATTTAGATGTTGTTTTTTATAATGCATTTAATTCTAAGACTTTGCCAGGAAAATACAAAAACATTAATTCCACAGGTCCTCTTCAATTCCTATCATTATTAAACAATGCTGAATTAGTTATAACAACATCATTCCACGGTTTAGCATTAAGCTTGATTTATAACAAACCATTCTATTTTGAAATGAATCCAAAATATGAGATAATGAATGGAAGAATAAGAAATTTAATTGAGCATTTAAACATCGGTAATAGAGAAATTACATCCAAAAATTTTGAAGATGTAAACTATAGCAACATAGATTGGGATTCAATTAATAAGAGAATGAATGATTACAAAAACTCATCATTAGAAATACTTAAAAAAGACATTGAATAATATTATGATTTTAGATAATTTTAACAAAGATAAATGCTGCGGATGCGGCTCATGTGTACAAATTTGCCCTGTTAATGCACTAAGGTTGAAAAAAGACAAAAAAGGTTTTTACTATCCTGATGTTGATTCAACAAAATGCACGCATTGTAATCTGTGCGAAAAAGCCTGCGATTTTAGAAAATTCGACGCTTCTGGATCTTTTATTAAATCATATGTTGTTAGGCATAAAGATATAAATGAAGTAAAAACAAGTCAGTCTGGCGCCGCTTTTAAAATTTTAAGCGATTACGTTATAAGTAAAAAAGGATGTGTATTTGGTGCTAGTTTGATTAACAAACTAACAATAAATCACGTTAAATGCGAAACTAAAGAACAGGTTGACAAGTTAAAGGGCTCAAAATACGTACAATCTGATTTGAAAAGCACTTTTAAAGAATGTAAGGAATTACTCAATAACGGTTCGCTTGTTTTATACACAGGAACTCCATGCCAAGTTCATTCTTTAATCAATTACCTCAAAATTACTAATACAAACATTGATAATTTAATTACCGCCGGAATAATATGCCACGGCGTGCCTTCTCAACAGCTTTGGGGCGATTATATACAGTATATTGAACATAAATATCATAAAGAAATCATAAAGGTTAATTTTAGAGATAAAAGCCTTGGATGGCATGTCCACAAAGAATCATTTGTTTTCAATAATAACAAGAAAATAATGTTAGACAATTGGGCAAATGCATTCTACTCACATAAAATTATGAGAGAATCGTGTTATCATTGCCCATACACCACTACATTAAGAGAATGTGATTTTACAATTGCAGATTGTTGGGGAATTGAAAAAGTTTTTCCTGAATTGGATGATAATAATGGATTATCACTTCTTATGGTTCATACAGAAAAAGCAAATATGTTAATGAACAATCTTGAATTTGGAATTAAAAAGGAAATTAATTTAACATCTGTATTACAACCGCAGCTTCAGTATCCGATTAAGAAAAGCGCTGGATATGATACTTTCTGGAATAATTATTTTGATGATAAAAATAAATGCGTAAAAAATTTATTTTGTTCAAAAAATAATAATTTGGCAAACAAAATTAAAAAATTTGTAAAAAAGATTTTAAAAAGAAATTAAATTATTTTTTGTAGCAACTAAATGAATGGTGGGTCACCTGATTTTCTTTTGGTGGCAATTTCATATACTCGCCATATCTTATTTTTAATATTTCATCATATTTACTAGAAATTAAAAATTCTTTATTCTCAAATTTATGAAAAGTTAAATCAGAAAACATATCAATAGGGAAAATAAGCTTCTCTTTTCCAAACATAGGATTTGCAATGCAATAATTGTGCTGTTTATTATTATATTTCTGACCAATTCTGTCTATTTTCCTGACAGCCAAATTTCCAAAAGGACGGGATAAAGCCACTAGCAATTTAAATAAAATGTTTTTATTAGATTTAGGAGGATAAAAAGCAAGAATTTTTAAATTCATCCAAATTCTTTTTTTCTTTTGGATTTTTTCATATTCATCGATATTTGAAATATAATCAATTGGAAATATATCTATATCTAAACCAATTTCGAATTTTTTACTAACTTTAACATTTTCAATTTTAAGAGTTTGTTTATCGAACATTTTTGCACTTGGTAAAAAGAAGTTTTTGGTTTTTGAATAAAAAACTCCAAATCTATCATTCTTGTAATTTTTAATAAAAAAATCATAATCTTCTCTCGGCATTACAACATCAATATCATCATCCCATGGGATAAAGCCATTATGTCTTATAGCACCAAGCAAAGATCCGTAAAATAAAGAATACTTTAAATTATTTTTATTACAAAAATTATGAAATTCGTCAAGTATTTCAAGGACAATAGATTTTTCTTCATTCAAAGATAATTCTTGCATCAAGATAACCTTTTATTTAATTTGGGTAACGCCACCATTTTCAACTTTGAATATTGAATCACAAGTTTCAATAGTATTAAGTCTATGAGTAATAATAATTAAAGTATGATCGACTGAATATTGTGAAACGTGTTCTAAAATACTCTTTTCAGTTTCATAATCAAGTGCAGATGTGGCTTCATCAAAAACAATAATATTAGTATTTCTATAAAATGCTCTGGCAATACCAATTCTTTGTCTTTGTCCGCCTGACATTCTAACGCCGCGCTCACCAATGACTGTATCAAGACCGTTTGGTAGTCCTTTAACATATTCCTTAAGTTGTGCTTTTTCTAAAGCATCCCAAACCATATTGTCGTCTATGTTGTTCTTTTTTATTCCGAAAGCTACATTGCTACGAATAGTATCATCACATAGGTAAATATTTTGTGGAATGTATGAAATATTTTTTCTCCATCCTCGCATATTCGAAGAAATATCTACACCATCGCATAGAATTTTTCCTTTGCGACAAGGAAGTAAACCTAAAATTAAATCTACCATTGTAGTCTTGCCGGCACCCGAAACACCACTAATAGCAACAGACGTGTTTTTGGAAATTTTAAAGGAAACATTATTTAATACGTTTCTATCAGGAATGGAACTATAAAAGAAGTCAACGTTTTGAATTTCTATCGCATCATTAAAAGGCAACTGTTTAACATCACCACCGCTTTTTTCAATAAATGATTCATTTTCAGATTGTATGATATCATCATACAAACTAGAAATAGACACTTCATAAAATTGAAGGTGATTAATTGTGGAAGTTATCGTCGTAACTGCAGGTAATAATTTGATTACTGCATAAACAAACATTGAGAAGGTAATAACAATGTCTGAAGCTTCAACACCAAGCAAAATAACAACACCTAATGCAATACAAACTCCAACCATTCCGATCAAATCAATGGTTTGTGACGGAATATTATTTAATACAATTCTTTTTAAAGATAAATTATTGATCTTAACTCTATTTCTATCATATTCATTAATAAAATATGATTCTGAATTCGAAATTTTGCTCTCTTTAATACCATTAAAAGCTTGAGATAAATATTTATAATTTTGTGAATTAAATTGTTGCAACTGTCTACCAATCTTTTTAGATTTAGGTTTAATAACAGTTAAGATAAAAATTGAAAAAACAACCAATAAACCAGCTAAAATTGAAGTAACTCTCCAATCCTTTACGAACAAGAATACGATAATGGCGGTCGCCGAAACAATCTTGACAATGAAATTCAAAATCTGAGTAACTGCTTCAGTAAAATTCGTTACATCATAGGTAGATTTTCTAATTAAAACAGAAGAGTTGTTGTCTAAATGAAATTCATATGGGAATAATAGATAGGCAGTCATTAATTTCTTTGTAAGTTTTCTAGAATAATTCATTGTAAATCTGTTGATAACATAAACCGAAAATAAAGTGTAGCAACTCTTTACAATGAAAAATACACTCATTATAGCTAGTGAAACTAAACAAAGATTTTTAGAATCATAATTCAAATTAAAAATATTGTTAATAATTGATAAATACTTGTTGCTATCAATTACAGCATTTCCTTTTTCTAGCAATTCTATGATTGGCAAAATTGCAGATACACCAACTAAATCTAGAAAAGCAGAAATAAGAATCACGCAAAAAATAAAAACTAAATTTTTCTTATCTTTTTTCGATAATAAATACCTAACTTTTTTTAGCATAACTAGTATTTTAATGTTATTTAAAAAATATATCAATTATATTTATATATAAGTTATTGAAAAAGACATTTTAATAATGTTTATTTTTGCACATTCAAGTATTATAATAACAACACACTATGCGTAATTTAATAGCAAGAATAAAAAGTTACAGACAAGCAAAAAAATTCCTTCCACCGCTTCATTGCCTTTTGTCAAATGGAATATATTATTATCGTCACGATACAATATCAAAAATTTTTTTAAAAAATTTTTATAAAATATTTTTATTGCCTTCTCTTTTTATTGTAAAAACAAAAAATAAATATGCAAAATTAGAATATGGAAAAGTTTGTTTTGGCACCCAAAAGATTTGTTTAATAAATAATGGCTATGTTTATAGTGCTTTTAAACACCCTAATTTTTACACACGAATGAAAAATAATGCTGATGCAACTCTTAAAGATTTCAACTATCCATGTTCGAAATTACACGAATTTAATGATGAATTTAAGATTTATAAAACCCAAGAAATTCAGGGTCGCCACGTTAAAACTGATGATGATACGAATCTAATTGTCGACCAGCTTCTAGAGTTAAGTTTAAATTCAACTTGTAAAAAAGTTGAGAACGGCATCCTTTATGTCCTTCAACACGGCGATCCTAATCCATCAAACATATTTATTAATGATAGGAAAATTACCTTTATAGACATTGGCGCTATTAAATTAAGAACAGCATTATTTGATTTTTTCTATTTCTTAATATTTACAAACAATTTTAAATCTTTATCCATTTTTACTAAAAAATACTATGAAAAGATAAAAGAAATTTTTAACAAAAATAATATTAAGTATGTTGAAAACACAATTGATGAATACTTATGTTACTTTACGGAATTCTTTCTTAATCTTCCTACAGGAAAGGTTGATTTTTTAACCAAAATGTTTAATGATAATGAATGTACTAAATATCCAAAAACCTACGAATTATTAAGGAAAGGACTATAGGCCTTCATCGATGAAGCAATTTAAAATAATATAGAAAAAGATATGAATATAAAAATTTTGCAACAAAAATTAATCTCATTTATAGGTAAAAACTTAATATATTTTCTATTTGGTTTTGGTTTACTAGCTCTTTTGCCGTATGTATCTACATTTAAATTAGATGCATCTACTAATGCTGGAACTATTTATAGAGGAATCATTTTCGGACTTCTTGCTTTACTTTTTTTAGTTGGGTTAGCTTGTTATAGAAAGTTACCAAACAAAAAGATTTTAATTGCATGTCTTGTTTATATGGTAACTCAAATGGTTGCTATATTTGTGTCACCTCTCATAAAAGAAGTTGAAATTCCAACACTTCAATCAGTTATTGGAGTTGGAATGATATTTTCAAATATTATTTCTGTATTTATTGTATGTTACATTTTCAAATATCAATCTACTGATCATGAAAAGTTAAATCTAATTTCATATATTTTACTCGGTATCAGTGTTGCATTATGCCTTTACACATACATATTTCAATATAAAGAAATAGGAATGTCACTTAGGGGTGAATGTGGTATTTCATCACCTGTTACATCCATATTTACCAACGGTGAAATATACGGATTTATATTATTAATTTCAACAATATCCACTGTAATTCTTGGATTAAATACAAAAAGATATTGGTTATATGCATTCCCTGCTTTCTTCTTAGTGAATGCATTCTTAAGCAAAAACAGACTTGCGTTAATTGCAATTGTTATAATCTTAATTGCTTTGCTTATCCACCACTTCATTCATAACCTTAAAGGTAACGAAAAGAAATGGGAGATTACATTATTTGTAGGGTTTGCAGTTTTGCTTATCTTAAATCTTCTTATCTTTGTTCCTGCAATGTCATTTGGTCCATTTGCAACTTTAGGTTCATATATCAAAACCATTTTTATTAATGATGGCATCACCATTATGAAAGACAGATTTGCAACCGCATCAAGTTTAATGCAGTCAGTTGATTATCCATTAGGGATTCTGTTTGGAGCAGGAGAAAAAGTTCAAAGCCTTATTCTACCTTATAGTTCATCTGGAAATATTATCTATGTAACAAACTATGCTGTTGGTGGAATTGTTAAGTTTGCTTTATATTTAGGCTTTATAGCATTTGTTATTTATAAAGTAATAAAAAGAAAAGGAGAACATTTATTCTTCTCCCTTCTATTTATTTCTTTAATCGTATCAATAGGTATATTTAGTGAAGTTTCACTTCTTGGAATAAATGTATACTTCTTATTATTAGCACCATTTATTCTTTATGATCCTTTTGTAAAGAAAAACTAATTCTTTCTCCAAACCATTTTATTTACTACTCCAACATAGGATTGGATTAGTTTTACTACTTTATCAGATAC
The DNA here is from genome assembly GCA_024408095.1 of Bacilli bacterium. Lineage (GTDB taxonomy): Bacteria > Bacillota_I > Bacilli_A > RFN20 > CAG-826 > JAKSVI01. The sequence goes on along the minus strand of JAKSVI010000008.1, from coordinate 1,844 downwards.
ATTTGTATCAATGTAATTATCTACTGGATGACAACCAGCTTTATTATTGATTGCTACTTCCACTGCTTGGAGTAGATTCTTTTCATCTATTCCAGCGAGTACAAAGCATGCATCATCTAATGCTTCTGGTCTTTCTGTAGATGTACGAATACAGACTGCTGCGATTGGTTTACCAATAGAAGCATAGAAGCTTGATTCCTCTGGTAAAGTACCAGAGTCAGATACAACACAGAAAGCATTCATTTGAAGGTTGTTGTAGTCATGGAAACCTAAAGGTTCATGCATCACCACTCTTGGATCAAGTCTAAATCCTGTAGCTTCAAGTCTTTTTCTTGATCTTGGATGGCATGAATAGAGTATTGGCATATCGTATATCTCTGCCATCTTATTAATAGCAGAGAACAAGCTATTGAAATTCTTCTCTGTATCAATGTTTTCCTCACGGTGTGCAGAAAGAAGAATATACTTACCCTTTTCAAGGGAAAGTTTATTCAATATGTCACTGGATTCAATCTCACCTATATTTTGATGGAGAACTTCTGCCATTGGGGAACCAGTGACATATGTTCTTTCTTTTGGAAGACCTGAGTCTGCGAGATATCTTCTAGCGTGTTCAGAGTACGCTAAGTTAACATCAGAGATGATATCAACAATTCTTCTATTTGTTTCTTCTGGGAGACATTCATCTTTACATCTATTACCAGCTTCCATATGGAAGATTGGAATATGAAGACGTTTTGCTCCTATTACTGAAAGACATGAATTAGTGTCTCCAAGTACTAGAACTGCATCTGGTTTAATCTCCACCATTAATTCATATGATTTTGCAATGATATTACCCATTGTTTCACCAAGGTCTTTTCCAACAGCATTCAAATATATATCTGGATCTTCTATCTTCAAGTCCTTGAAGAAAACACCATTAAGGTTGTAATCGTAGTTTTGACCTGTATGTGCAAGAAGAGTATCAAAGTATTCTCTACATTTATTAATGACTGCTGCAAGACGAATTATCTCTGGACGAGTACCCACAATTATCAAAAGTTTTAACTTTCCATTGTCTTTAAAGTGTTTATATGACAAATTGGCGCATTTGTCATTCAACACTTTAACAAGTTCAGAAAGTTCAGACTCTTCCAGTGAATTTTCAGTTTCATATCTTTGATATGTTCTTAATGAGACGCCGAGCTTTTCGGCAGCTACGCTCTGGCTAATGCCAAGCTTTTTTCTAGTTTCGAGTAATTTATTCATGCCTAAATAATACGCCAAAAGTCATATAAAAGCAAATAATATATAAAAAATTGTCGTAAATATGTATTATATGTCATAAACAATATAAAAAGCGCCCTTTCGGACGCTTCTATATTCTTATTTATATAATATATATTAATCAGGATTTTTAATACGCTTAATCCAAATAAGTTCAGATTTGTCGTTATCTTTACCTTGGCTCATTAAGCTATATACAGATCCGCAGTTAGAGCAGTAACAGTTACCGTTTTCTTGTTCACCATCCATATATGCTCCACATACAGGACATACTTTGGAGTAAAGTGTTGTATCACCTTCTGCAAAGATAAGACACGATTTAATCATATTTGTGATGTTTGCATCAATCTTATAGACATGAGGTGAACAAATGATTACATCATCCTTTTCAGTGCCATCAATTGGGGTGACAACAAAGGCATTGGTGTAAACCTTTTTAAGTCTTTGGTTGATAAGTCTTCTGAAATGCATTGAAAGTTCTTCAGCATTTAAGAATTCTTCGTCTTTTCTTGGAACAAGGTCAATACTTACAAGTGATGCTCTTCTTCCTTCGAACATAGCATCATTTTCAGTAG
>JAKSVI010000007.1 GCA_024408095.1 Bacilli bacterium | reverse complement strand
TGCATTATTTTGGATTGGTCCCCGCTACTCCCCGTTTAATTTGAAAGGACCAAAATAAAAAGGCCCATTTCTTAGGCCTTTTAATAATTACAAATAATTATTACTTAACTTCTTCTCCGCTTTCAGAGAAAAGAACGGTTTGTTTCCAAGCAGTTGTTAAGAATTGAATATAATTTAATTGAGAAGTTTCACCTTTTGGTAAATCAGCTTCTGGAATGTTGAATAAGACGTTTTCAATTCCATAATAATCTAATGCTTGGCTATCAGCCTTCATATCAACAATGAATAGTGTTGGTGTAATAAATGCATCTTTGCTGTCGGCGTGTGCGTTTGTGTCTGCATTATCGATGTATGAACTATGATCTGATGTATGTTTTGCATAGTTGGATTCAATGGCAACAGTGTTAGCTTTTTCAAAAATCATACTATAGTGTGAATAAATACTTTTATCTTCACTAGAAATAAATAAGAAATTGCCCTCGTTGTCTGTTGAAGCGATGTCGATATACCAGAACTTATATTCATCTGTTGTTCTATCAAAACCAAATGTGGTGTACCATTCTGATTCAGCGTTGCTAAAAGCAGGATATAATGTTTCACAACCTGGGCATCCATCATAACCAAACATCAAGAAGAATTTTTCTCCATATTTTTTGGCGTTAGTAGCAAAATCTTTATCATCTCTACCATTCATCATATAAGTGAATAATTTATCTACTTCACTATTTTTTTCAGCGGCACCTTCACATGAGAGTGTGTGTTGTCTGTAATAAACTTCACCAGCCTCAGCTTTTACGAACCAACTTTGGACCCATTTTGTTATATATGGGATTGAAAATATGATTGCAAAGATGCCTCCAACAATAAGAAGTGGTTGGACCCATGCGGTGTCTCTAATCCATCTTCCAATACGTGCGAAGAATCCTCCAATAGCTCTTAATACGACCATTTTGCTACCTCCTATATTTACATATAGCGTTAGTATCATATCATTATTACACTTTATTTTCAATAAAATAATTGCGGTTTTGTTTTGTCTTGTTTTTATAACTTTCAGTGATAAAATAATTCTCGTAAAAATTTTATGAAAAAAACACAAAAAATCAAAAAGAGAATAAATAATTATTTATTTGATCATTATTATCTAAAAGAAAATTTGAATCATGCGGGATCATTGTTTTTGGCAATTTTAGCTGCTGCTATCTATGCTTTTGGATTTTGCTCTTTTATAGTTCCATATTCATCAAGCGAACTAACTATTGTCACTGGCGGTGTTGGCGGAATTTCTCAAAATATCGCGTTAATTATGGAAATGTGCGGAGTTAAAGGAATAGATCAAGAAACATATCAATCAATTTTCTATTTTGCTGTTAACATACCAATTTTGATATTTGCATTTCTTAAAGTTGGAAAAAGATTTTCTATTCTCTCATTTGTGAATGTCGGACTTTCATCTTTGTTTATCTTTTTGTTTAAGCAAAGTGATTTTTTGCCTCAAGTCAGACAAGCACTTCAAGGACAAACACTTACGCGTGCTATTTTTGCTGGTGTTACAGTTGGTCTTTCTTCTGCATTAGCTTTTAAAGGCGATATTTCGTGCGGAGGCATTGATATTTTCAGTTATTATTTCGCACTTAAGAAATCAACAAGTGTAGGTAAATATACTGCTGGAATAAACTTCTTTATTGTTTTAATTTATGTAATCTTATTAGGATCCGGAAATGTTGTTGGTTGGAACAATGCTTTAGTTACATTCCTATATTCACTTGTTTACCTATTCTCCGTTATGGTTGTTGTTGATTTAATTAATATCAGAAATAAGAAAATGCAAATACAAATTATTACAAATAGGGAGGATTTGTCGTCAATTTTGATTGCAAATTTCCCACACGGCACGACTATTATTAACGGAAAAGGTGGCTATACTGGCACTGATAGATACATTATTTATATGATTGTTTCTTCAATGGAAGTAAAGAGCGTTGTTGCTCTTTTGAAGAGTGCAGATAAGCGCGCATTTATCTCTGTAACTTCTTTAGTTCAAGTATACGGCAACTTCTTTATTAAACCAGTAGAGTAGGTTATTTTCTATAAATACATTTATTAATATTTTGCATTTCTTTTTGTAAATTGTTTTATTTTATAAATAAATGTATAATTTATATCGTTGAGGTTATTAAATATGAAAAAATTTGTAGATTCTCTATTTGTAAAACAATTGTCTGAAATTTCATCCAATATGTATAGACAAGGTTGGGATGAAAGAAATGGTGGCAATATTTCTTATTTATTAAATGAAGAAGAAATAAGGCCTTATTTTAAAGAAGATAAAGCAATTAGAGAAATAAACTTGACATTTGAAGCTCCTGAAAATATTAGAGAAAAATATTTTCTTGTGACAGGCACTGGCAAATATTTTAAAAATATCAAAGATGATCCAGAATCGAATTTAGGCCTTGTTAAGATTTGTAAATGTGGCTGTTCTGCCAAACTTCTTTGGGGCTTTAAAGATGGTGGCAAATTTACATCAGAGTTTCCTGCTCATTTAATGAGTCATTCTGCCAGATTATCCGTAGATCCTGAAAATAGAGTCATCATGCACACACACCCAACTTATACGCTATGCATGACAGCTTGCGTAAAAACTGATGAGAAAGAATTTACACGCAAACTATGGAAAAGCAACACAGAAGCAGTTGTTGTTTTTCCAGAAGGAATTGGTGTCCTACCATGTATGATCTGCGGAACCGAAGAAATAGGAAGGGCAACAGCTGAAAAACTTAAAAATTTTAGAGTGGTTACTTGGACAAATCATGGAATATATGGAGTTGGAAAAAACATTGATGAAGCTTTCGGCTTAATTGAGACCGTTGAAAAAACCGCTCAAGTTTATATGCTCACATTAGGGCATGTTGTAAATGAAATACCAGATGAAGTAATTCTGGGATTAGCCAAATTATGGAATCTAAAAATTATGTCGGGTGTCATTGATAAGCCAAAAAACTAGTTTATGAAATATTACCTTGCAATAGATCTTGGAGCAACAAGCGGCCGACATGTTGTTGGCCATTTTGAGGGAAAAGAAATAGTTTTAGATGAAATTTATCGTTTTAAAACTGGAATGAAAGATTCTTTGGATGGCAAAGTATGGGACATTTCTTTATTTTTCCAAGAAATTAAAAAAGGAATTAAATTAGCATTTTCAAAATATAAAAGTATTGAATCGCTCGCTATTGATACATGGGGAGTGGATTACGTTTTACTTAAAGGCGACCAAGAAATTCCTCCATTTTATTCATATAGAAACAAGAGAAATATTAAGGCTTCAAATGATTTACATAAAATCACTCCTTTTAGTGAAATTTATATGCAAAACGGCATTCAATTTGCTAATTTTAATACAATTTATCAGCTTTATGATGATTTAAAAAATAATCGATTGGATAGCGCAACTGACTATCTTATGCTCCCGAGTTATTTCACATATAAGTTAACAGGAATTAAGAGTCATGAATACACAGAGGAGTCAACAACATCCTTACTAAATGCAAATACACGTGACTATAATTTTAATTTGCTATCTAAGATTGGATTCCCAAAACGTTTATTTTCAAAAATATCATTACCAGGCACAATCGTAGGTAAATTGTTACCTGAAATAGCAAATGAAGTTGGTGGACAAACAAACGTTATATTGTGTGCTTCCCACGACACTGCTAGCGCTTTTGAATCAATTGATAATCCAAATGACAGTATTATTATTAGCAGCGGTACTTGGTCATTACTCGGAGTAAAGTTAGATAAACCTTTGACCAACCTTAAGTCATTAGAAGCTAATTTTACAAATGAAGGTGGAATTGGCTATATTAGATATTTAAAAAACATAATGGGCATGTGGATTGTTAATCAAATTTCGGAACAAGAGAATCTCTCTTTTAAAGAAATGGATTCAAAGTTAGAACAATCTCATTATCAAGAAATATTTGATGTTAATGATCAATCTCTTTTATCGCCTAAAAATATGAAAAATGCAGTCATTACATTGTTAAAAAATAAGAAGCCAAAGAATGATATAGATTTGTTTAATTCAATTTATCATTCACTAGCTTATTCGTATAATAAGGCAATTATAGAACTAGAAAGTTTGGTTAATAAAAACTACAAAACAATTTACATTGTTGGTGGTGGCGCAAAAAACAAATATTTAAATAGGCTTGTTGAGCAATATACCGGTAAACAAGTAGTTGCGTTGCCTATTGAAGCAACATGTATTGGAAATATAAAAGTTCAGAGAAATGCAGGGAGACAATAATATGAAAAAAGTAGTCGTTGAACAGTTTAAAAAATATGGAGTTGACGTTTATAAAGCAATGCGAGATTTGAAAAAAACTAAAATCTCTATCCATTGCTGGCAATTGGATGACGTTCAAGGTTTTGAAAATTCTGGTTCATTAACTGGAGGAATTCAAACAACTGGAAATTATCCTGGAAGAGCTAGAAATTTTGAAGAATTGACTCAAGATTTGGATATGGCAATTAAATTCATACCAGGTAGCAAAAAAATAAATTTACACGCTATTTATCAGACGGGAAAAATTGTAGATAGATGTGATATAGGACCTGAACAATTTAAAAAATGGGTCGCTTATGCAAAAGGGAGAGGATTAGGATTAGATTATAATCCTACTATTTTTTCTCACCCAATGCTTGTTGATGGAATGAGCCTATCTTCGCCAGATGAAAACGTAAGAAAATATTGGATAAAACACTGCATCAATTCATTAAAAGTTACGGAATATTTTGGAAAAGAATTAGGACAAAAATCTCTAATGAATATTTGGATACCTGATGGTCTTAAAGATGACCCTGCAGATCGCTTTGGACCAAGAATAAGACTTAAAAAGTCTCTAGATACTATTTTATCCAGCTATAAATATGATAAGAAAGTCATGGATGTTTCAGTTGAATCAAAAGTTTTTGGAATAGGCGTGGAATCATACACAACAGGATCCAACGAATTTTATTTAAATTACGCTGCTACGAGGGGAATTTTAAATTTAATTGATACTGGACATTATCACCCAACCGAAAACGTAGCAGATAAAATCAGTTCAATGTTTACATTCTTTCCGCGTTTAGCATTTCATGTTTCAAGACCGGTTCGTTGGGATAGTGATCATGTTTTAAAATTAAATGATAATTTGCAAGATGTTGCGGATGAATTAGTTAAATGCAATGGATTATCTCGTTCATATATAGGGTTGGACTATTTCGATGCTTCTATTAATAGAATAGCAGCCTTAGTTATAGGTGCTAGAAATATGGAAAAAGCGTTGCTACGAGCTTTATTGACACCCTGGGATTTGCTTAAAAAATTACAAGATTCATACGATCACACTGCAGTATTAGCGTTACAAGAAGAATTAAAGACATTACCGTGGTCTGAAGTTTGGAATGAATATTGTGAAAGAGAAAATGTTAAAAACGAATCAGAATGGTTTGGCGAGATTAAACAATACGAACAAGAAGTTTTGATAAAAAGAATATAAAGATAAATTTATGAAATTGGCAAAAATATCCGAGTTTTGCAGTGTTTTTTATTGCATTTTAAATCCAAAATAAAAAAAGTTCGAATGCACGAACTTCTAAAAATTGGCGGAGAAAGAGGGATTCGAACCCACGCAAGACTTGCATCTTCTAGCAGTTTTCGAAACTGCCCCCTTCAACCACTTGGGTATTTCTCCAACTCCAAAATTATATCATATAATTGTTATCAATATTTGTTTTTTCAACATTAATTCTATATTCAAAAATTATGAATGGTAAAATTCATAAAAATTAACTATAATATCAATTGTTATGAAATGGTGGGACTTTACTGACATTAACTTCATTATATTGTTCTCAATAATACTCACCTTATTATTTTGTGCTGTTATATTAACATTGAGCTTTTTTATTCATGGTAGTATTGCAAAACGATATGCAAAATTAATTAAAGAAGAGAGCAACAGTGTTCGCGTTTTCGATATTGATGTTAAAAGAAATGTTGTTTCCTATTTCAATAGAAGCGATTTGCGAAACAAACAAACAATAGATTTAAAAACCTTTTATGATAAATTCCATCCGAATGATGCTGAAAAAGTTAAAAGCTGGATTTTTTCAATTTGTGTTAACCCAAATAATGCTGAAAAATATCTTGAAGCAGACATTATTGTTCATCATGGGAAAGGCTCTTATTTCTCTTTACTAAAACTACTTAAATATAACGAGAAATTAGGCATCATTCATATCGAAAGCCATGTTCTTGTCTACATAACTCCTAACAACGATTCTAAAAAGAAAAAAGATGCTTTTACTGGAGTTCTAAAACGATCTGTTATAGCTGACATGATTAATAAAAATAAAACGCTTCATGGATATACTTTTGCTATAAAATTTTTCTATATTAGACAAAAAGCTTTAACTAATGATAAAGTCGAGCGCTACATGGCAATGACTTTAAAAAATGAACTTTATCCATTTGCAAGCAATTCAAAAATTCCTCGCCAAATTCTTGAAATTAATGATAATGAAATTACTATATTTGATTTAAGAATTTCTAATACTGAATCGGCGATTCAACTAGCTAATTCTATGGCCCATTCCTTGGGCAAGTGTATCAGTGTAAACGGCTTTAGCGATTCAATAGATTTTTCTATTGGAATTGTTGAAAATCGTCAATTTTACCAGGATTTTGATAAGATTTTAGAATATTCTACCCGTGCAAGTATCAAAGCTCAACAAAACAATATGAAAGTATATTCATTCCAAAGAAATGATGATGTTTTGTTTGAAGTTAATAAATATCAGGATGAAGTAAAACATCTATTTGACTTTGACACACTTAGATACTTATATAGACCAATTATTGATGTTAGCACTTCCTCAATCTTAGGATATTTTGAATATGTAAAGGCTTATGATTCGCCTTTTACTTCGTTCTCTGAAATGTGTAAATATGCATACAACATGGGTAAAGGTAAAGATTTATTAGCATTAGTTAGCAAAATGGTTATTCCAAAATTCGCAAACGAAGTATCAGATCCAAAAACTAAACTCTTCTTCCAAGTATCTTTATTTCACATCCCTATGTTAAATGAAATTATTTCTCAAATTCATAGCAGTTCAAGAGTTAATTTAGTGCTGGTATTTGATGAACAAGAAGTTAATGCAAATTCATCTCAAATTAACGAATTTTTAGTTTCACTAAGAGCAATAAAAAATGAAAATAACTATGAATTAGCGATGCTTTTGAATGATAGAAACCTATTATTAGATCCATCTGTTTATAACGCTTTTGATTATTTTGTTGCTGGTGCTAATACAATAGGTGAAATAAAAAAGAACGGAAGAGTTAGATTATCTATTCACGCTTTAATAGAAAAACTATTAAAATATAAAAAGCCAATTATTGCTACCGATCTAGATGGTTGGGCTGCTATTGAATTGATTGTTAAATCTGGAATTAACTTAATTAGTAGTGAAGCTATTGCACCTAGTAATGACATGCTGCTTCCAATAGAAAAGAAAAAAATGGTAAAAATTGCCGCAATGGCAGATAAATATCAATAAGGAGTTACTAATATATGGACAACAAACAAATTAAAAATGAGTCAATTACATCACAAGAAGTTGATTTTGCTCAATGGTATACAGATGTTTGTCGTAAGGCAGAACTTATGGATTATTCCTCTGTGAAAGGTTTTATTATTTATCGGCCTTATGGATATGCTATTTGGGAGCAAATACAAAATTATTTAGATAAACGTTTCAAAGAAACGGGACATGAAAATGTTTATATGCCTATGGTTATTCCGGAAAGTTTATTAGCGAAAGAAAAAGATCATGTTGAAGGATTTGCACCTGAGTGTTTAATAGCAAATATTGGGGGCAATGCTCCAATTGATGATCCATTAATCATCAGACCTACAAGCGAAACCTTATTTTGCGAGCATTATGCAAAAATAATTTCAAGTTATCGTGATTTACCAAAACTTTATAATCAATGGTGTTCTGTTGTCAGATGGGAGAAAACGACTCGTCCATTCCTTAGAGGCAGTGAATTTTTATGGCAAGAAGGTCATACCATGCATGAAACTGAGGAAGAAGCGAGAACCGAAACATTAAAAATGTTAGAAGTTTACGATGACTGTGGACGAGATTTACTTGCAATCCCATTTGTAAAAGGAAGAAAAACAGATAAAGAAAAATTTGCAGGGGCATTAGAAACATATTCAATTGAAGCTTTAATGCCTGATGGAAAAGCCCTTCAAAGTGGCACAACCCATTATTTTGGTAATGGCTTTGCTAAGGCGTTTGGAATCCAATTCCAAGGGAGAGATGGGAAATTGACAAACCCATATCAAACCTCTTGGGGTGTTTCGACACGTTTGTTAGGTGCATTAATAATGGTTCATGGAGATGATAATGGCTTAGTTTTACCGCCTCTAGTAGCTCCAATTCAAGTTGTTGTAATTCCTGTTGCAGCCCAAAAGCCAGGTGTTATTCCTGCCGCAAGAGAGATAGCCAAGAAACTACAAGATGCAGGCCTTAGAGCAAAAGTTGATGATAGCGATAAAACTGCTGGTTGGAAATTCTCCGAATATGAGATGAAAGGCGTTCCTCTTAGAGTAGAAGTCGGTCCAAGAGACTTAGAGAATAAACAAGTGATAATTGCAAAAAGAAATGATGGCACAAAACTTACTGTTCCTATGGATGATATGATTGATAAAGCCAAAGAGCTTTTAAAAACAATACATAAGGAAATGTATGAGAAAGCCTGTAGATATCTTGCAGATCATGTGACAGAAGTTCATAATCTTGAAGAATTAAATGCAGCCTTAGAAAAAGGTGGCTACGCAAAAATGATGTGGTGTGGAGAACAAGGCTGTGAAGACAAAATTAAAGAACTTACAAATGCTACTGCTAGATGTATGCCATTTAATCAAATTGCCTTTGACGATGTATGCCCAATATGTGGCAAAAAAGCAAAAAAAGTTGTTTTGTTTGCAAAAGCTTATTAGCTGAGAAAAATATTAAAAATCGGTGCAAAACTGCACTGATTTTTTTAATTTTGCAATAATTTTGTCGATACAGCGTTTTTGCAAATGACCAATATATATCCAAGGAAAATATGTAAAAGTACCATCAATAAAAGTATAGGAATAACGCCAAAATTAACTCCTAAATTTCCGCCTTCAAACAACCAGCCCATAAAATAACTATCCATAAAAAAATAAGGATATTTAGAGAATGGACCCCCAGTTCTTATATGAGGATAATCAATAATAGCGCCACGTATTTCAATAATTAAAGCATAAGGTATAGATATAAGCAAAACCAGGAAAGAACTTCGTTTCTTAATTTTAAAATTCGTTGGGTCAATAAGGAAAAATTCAACAATCGATATTGTTGGGGTAACAAAATGTTGAAATACACTTGAGACAGTGAATGGATTATATTCTTGAGTTGCTAATGCAATTGGGGTGAGCATTAATCCAAATATAATGAATGTTAATGTTATAGCACCTGTGCATATCAAACGGATATATAAAATGATTTTCTTATTAGAATCCAATTTTAAAATGGTTGAAATAACTAAAAAGATATATTCTAAGAAAATTATAAAAGCACTTAAGCCTGTGAAAGGTATAAATCTAGACTGCCATGGGACTCCATCAATAACAATAGGAGAAACAAAGCTAAAAGTTACAATAAACAAGACAATAATTCTGATAATTGTTTTGATTTTGAATGAACTATTAATTTTATTAAATAACATAAAATTATTTTAACACGCAAACAAAAAAAGAGCATATTTTAAATATTTCAAAACGATATTTTATATAGTAAGAGTAGGAGGAAGAAACATGAAACAAAAATTTAAAAAATGTCCAATCTGTGGCAATGTTGTTGCAGTTGTATTTGATTCAGGAGCGCCAATAATATGTTGTGGTAAAGCAATGGAAGATGTCGTTGAAAATAAGGATGATTTGGTCTTTGAAAAGCATATTCCTGTTTTTACATTAAATGAAAATAAAATTACTGTTCAAGTTGGTTCAACGCTTCATCCTAGCGTTCCAACACATTACATAGAATGGATTAGCGTCCATACAAATTTTGGTATTCATAGGCGTGTCTTAAAACCTAATGAGGAACCAAAAGCAACTTTCTTTCTTGATGAAAATGAGAAAGTTGAAAGCGTCTATGCATATTGCAATATTCATGGACTTTTCGTGAAAAATTAAAAAAATAGTCAATATTTGCTGGGAAATTTTGGATTTTTACTCCACGTCTCCTGTAGGATGGATGTATAAATATCCAATGTTTGTTAAGTGATCTGCTACCCTCTCTAATTCACTTACAAAAGTAGAATAAAACGGAGAAAGCTCTGTTTGACATAAGTTTTTAGTAATACGTTCAAAATGTCCGTCACTTAATTTAGTTTGCAATAAATCTGTTTGTTTCTCTAAAGAGTGTAATTTGGATACCTTTTCAGAATCCGGATTATTAAGAATATCAAATGTTAAATCATACATTTGAAGGATAATTTCATACATTTGTTGTAATTCATTATTTGCAGTTTGTGAGAACTTTAATCCAAGGTCCTTCATTTTGAGCGCATTTTCATAAAAATTGTATGCATGATCACCAATTCTTTCTATGTCATTTATAGCATGAAATAAGCCACCAACAATGCGCATGTCGTCTTGTTCTGTTTTTCCAGAAAGCGAGATTAAAAAATCAGTAATATTTATGTTTAAATAATCAATCGCATCCTCAATTTCTATAAGCTCTTGTTTTTTGGAAAAATCTTGTGAAATCATCATATTGTAGCCACATTTAAAATTATCGTGTGACAATTGATGCATATTTAGAATTTCTTTTTTTACTTGCATCAGAGCTATACTAGGCGAACCAAGCATTTTTGAATCAATAAATTTAATATATTGTTTCTTTTCTTGTTCGCTCTTATCTTTAATTATTTTTTTTGATAAAGTAACAAAGTGTTGGACAAACGGAAGCAATAAAAACATTGTAATTACATTATAAATCACCATAAAAACAGAAATAAACCAAGCTGGTGATGAGAAACTATTAGCTGCATTTTCTAAAAAATTAGTAGAAGAATTTACAGGCCATATAATTGTTAGTGCAAGCAATGCCATTACAATTCTCATAACAAACACAATTAAGGCTGTTCTCTTCGAGTTTGTGCTTCCTCCAATTGTTGCCAAAATAGTGGTTATAACTGTACCTACTGTTGCACCTATTGCAACATAAATTGCAGCAGATATATTAACTGCTCCAGCGGTAGCCATAACAATTACGATACCAGTAGATGCACTAGACGATTGGACAAGCATTGTAATTAATGCTCCAATTAGCAACAAAAGTAGTGGATTACTAACATTTAAAAATACATTTTGTAGAGCATCCTTAATTTCATAATAAGCAAAGGCTTCTTTCAAGGTAAATAAACCAAAGAACAAGAGCCCTAAACCACAACAAATTTCACCAATATGTTTTACTATTTTATTTTTAAAGAAGGTTAAAACAACTCCAACAAAAGCTAAGAGCATAAAGGCAATAGAAATATCAAAACCGCCACCAACAGATGATAACGAAACAAGCAATCCTGTAACGGTTGTCCCGATGTATGCACCCATTATAATGGTGACCGCTTGAAAGATTGTCATAACGCCAGCATTTATAAAGCCTATCGCCATGACACTTGTGGCTGCACTGCTTTGAATAACTGCAGTTGTTGCTGCTCCAATACCCAAGCCAGCAATTCTATTATTTGCGATTTTATCAAATAAATTTTTAACTTTTTTACCAGCCAGTTTTTTTAATCCAGATGACATCATGGTCATACCGATTAAAAACACAGCTATTCCTACGAAAAGAAAAATAATATTTTTCGCTAAATCCATATTTATTACTTTATCATTTTGTTAATGATATTTAAATCACTTTATCTTTAAAATATATTATTCTTAATTGCCAATATTATTTATAAAATAAAAAAAGTGTAACAAAGTTACACATTTTTCATAAATGGCGGAGTAGGAGAGACTCGAACTCTCGCACCAGTTACCCGATCTACGTCCTTAGCAGGGACGCCCCTTCACCAACTTGGGTACTACTCCAGTTCTTGTGAACGTTCATTATACTACCATACTTTTTTATAATTTTTAAGAGTAAAGTAATATTTTCAAAAAAATCTATTTTGGATTTCAATTTAATTTAAAAAATAGTATTATTTTTCTATGAAAATACTGTTTAAAAATGCTCGTATTATAACTATGAAGGATGATAGCGTCTTTTTTGGAGACCTAATGGTTGAAAATAATCGTATCAAATTTATTGGAGATTCAAATAAATTAAACGAAACATTTGATCGCGTTATTGATTGCGATGGAAATGTTTTGATGCCTGGTTTTAAAAATGCACATTCTCACAGTGCCATGACGTTTGTGAGAAGCAAAAGCGACAATCTTTCTCTACATGATTGGTTGTTCAATGTTATTTTTCCTTATGAAGATCATTTAAAACCTGAAGATATAGGGCCCTTATCTAAACTCGCATTTTTAGAATATCTGACCAGCGGAATAACTGGATGTTTAGATCAATATTTTTATCCGGAAGTATTTGGAAAAGCTGCAAAAGAGTTTGGAATGAGATCTTTATTTATTCCCGTTTATAATGCAAAAACGAGAAAATTAAACGAGATTCGCAAGCTTTTTGAGAAATATAATCGTCCAGAAGAGTCTATTGTTAGAATGGGAATTTGCATCCATGCTGACTACACAACTCCCAAAGAAGATATCATTGAAACATATCGAATTATGAAGGTTCTTGAGCCGATGCCATTTTTTACGCATTTAGGTGAAACATATGATGAATATAATAGTGCATTTGAGAAATATGGCATGTCACAACTTGAATATTTAATTAGTTTTGGTGTCTTTGACAATGGCGGCGCTATATTCCATGGTGTATATCTTACTGATAATGATCTAGAATTACTCAAAAAATATAACATTATTTTGGTGACTAATCCGGGAAGCAATACTAAATTAGCAAGCGGTATTGCGGAATTACAAAAATATTTAGACGCTGGAGTTACTATGGCTATTGGCACTGACGGTCCAGCATCTAATAACTGTTTAGATTTCTTTAAAGAAATGTCTTTATGTTGGGGTTTGCAAAAATTAATTAATAAAGATCCAAAATCTATGCCAGCCTATGAAGTGTTAAAAATGGCAACAGTCAATGGCGCAAAAGCTATGAACTTACCCGATGCAGATGTTCTTGAAGTTGGCAAATTAGCCGACATTATCATGATTGATATGCATCAACCTAATATGCAACCTGTTCATAATGTTTTGAATAATATTGTATATAGCGGTTCAAAAGCAAACATAAAAATGACCATGATTGATGGCAAAATTTTATATATGGATAATAAATTCTATGTCAATGAGGATGTAGAACAGCTCTATGCTGAAGTTCAGCAAATTGCAGAAAGAATTATTAAAGATACTGAATCAGATAAGCCTGTTTAAAAATTTAATAATGTCATCATAACTATTAAAGGTGACATTTTTTGTTTCAAAATAAAGTTTGTTGATAACTTTGTCTATATCATTAAATGATTTTTTAAAATCCTTTTCTGTAGCACCATTTAATATTTCTTCTATGACTATTAAAAAACACCTTCTATATAATTGCTTTATTCCTTCTTCTAGCCAATATCCAAATTTATTAACTTTGCTTTTATTTTCTATTTTTTTAATTTGCAGATAAATGGGCAATCCATCGTTTGGGTTGTGCCATAAATCAATATACGCATAATCATACTTTGTTTGGTTATTTTTAATAAATTCTATTGCGTCACAATGAATTATTTTGATTTTCTTTTTATTTGGAAATTGAGGCAGCAAGTACTTAGTAAAAAGTTCAATAACAATTTGGTTATTTTCTATAATGGTTATTGATTTGACGTTTTCTTTAAGCGAAATCATAAAAGGGTAATATCCTAAGCCTAGGCCCGCAACTAAAACATTTCCATCCGATTCTTTTATACCTTTTTGCATTGTATTAATTTCGTTGGGTGTTATAGACATCCATGTTTTTCCATTTTCATTTAATGCTATAAAAGGTATTGCTTTTTGGCTAAATCCTACAGGTGTAAATTCTTCAAAATTCGAAGAACTATCAACGTAAATATCATCAATAGGAAATAACTCATATTCTGAATAATGGTCAGTAAATAATTTTAGTCCATTTTCTTCAATTTCGTTAATTTTAACCGTGAAATAATATGGATTTTGTGAAAAATCTTGAATTTTTACTTCGTTCAAATACGGCCGTATATATTTATTTACAATGGATATATTTTCCATATTTTCCATATCTAACTCTAAATGATTGCACATCAAAATTAAGTATGCATCTTTAAGAGAAATATCATTGTTTTTCATTAATAAAGAAATAGTTTGATTATTGATCGATTCTATTGGTTGATACATATAATTTAAAATATCGGACAACGACAAGTTAATTTCCTTTGTTTCTAAAAGAACATACAATTTCTCAAGATCGTTTGAGGATAAGTTTATTTTCATATAAATAGTGTAATCCAATTAGTGTTCACTTACAAAACAATACAAATGATTTTGTATCAAAATTATGCAATAATATAGTTATGAATACAGTCGTTATAGCTTTGCTTGTCATTTTTGGTCTTATTTCGATTGCGCAACTTATGTTTGCTTTTGTTGAAAATGAACCATTAAGAAAAATAACCAAACCACTTTGTGTATTAACTTTAGCAATTGCTACAACTATTGCTATTCCCACCTATCCATTAGTCTATGCAGGACTTTATTTAGGGTTTGTTGGTGATATTATTTTGTTAAATAACAAAAATAGGAAAATGTTTGTTCTTGGGGCTGCCGTTTTTATTTCTGGACACATTTTATATTTTATTCAAATAATTAAACTATTGCCTTTTGCAATTCCGTTCTGGGCTTACATAATCATTGGTGGAATATTACTGGTTACAACTCTTGTCAGTTATCCTTTAGGCAAAAAAATGTTTTCTAAATGTTCTATGGTGGGAGGATTTTATTTTCCATTATTAATAATGATGATAGTTTTTGGAGTTATATTAACTATAAATTACGTTCCTCAATGGAAGGCATCATTTATGATAGTGGGATATGTAATGTTCCTGATATCAGATTTACTTTTATCATATGTAACTTTTTTAAACGATATCAAAAGAAGAGATTTCTATGTAATGCTTACATACCTAATTGCTGAATTTTGTATCGCATTTTCGTTCATTTTGATTTTATAATTCTTATATGGCTATTAAAAAAGGTTATTGTTTAAACTGTGTGACCAATAACGAAAAAAATCGTATTTTTCTTGTAAACTCAGAAGCTGATATTTGTTATTGTCCGAATTGTATGAAAAGCATGGATCCTAAACATGCTATTAAAATCTACAATGATGTTATTAATTCACATTTAAGCGATGCCAATTATTACACAAGGGTCATCAAAGAATATCATTTAGCATACGAAACTTTTGGCTCAATAATAGAACTAGATTCAAACTGTTACAAAGCTAGACTTGGAAGATTAGAGGCTCTTTTATATTTGTCTACTCTTAGAAATAGTAAACTACCTCACTTTTTAGCATTATTAAAAGAAGAAGCTCCTAAGTACTTCCATTATGCAGATGCTTTAGATGATTATTTTTCTTTTATAAAAAGATGCTTTTTACTTATTAACGAATATGAAGTAACAATTAAAAAAAGACTCACTCTTCATCGATATTTTTACGATGTTGATTGTGTTAAACTCTATTTTAAACGTTTGCTAGAAAGCATTGACACAAAGGAATTCTTTCTAAAAGAATGTAAAGTTATAGGAACAGAAAATGACGTTAATAAGCAAGTGTTAATTAATTTACTAACGCATTCTCTTGAAGAAAAAGAAAAAGAAATTAAGGCATCTCTTTTAACATTAGAAGGATACAGTTATTCCTTTATAGGATTTTCTAAACGTGATATGGTCCTTGGCAGGAGTGAGCGCAAGAGCAATATTGCTATTTATAGATATTCTCGTATGACTCTTTCTGAAGATGACAAAAAGAAATTAGCAATTAGAGATCAAATATATAGAGACCATAGTAGAATGAATAAATTTGGTCAAATATTCTTACCTCTATTCTTTATTTTCTTAAGTATTTCGATATTGTTGGCAATTGCGACTTTTGTGCTATTTTATTTCAAAATCACTGCAGTTCCCCACTTAATTTGTGGAATTATAACTGCTTCTATATTTGGTTTGAGCCTTATTTTTGGAACGATCGCTTTAATTAGAAAGATTGTATTAAAAAAGAAACGTAGCTCAATACATTAATGTGCATATCCATTGATTCTTAAATATGTGAGAAGTTTTTTAAGAGCCTTGGCTCGATGCGAAACTTCATTTTTTTCCTCTTCCGTTAATAAAGCGTAGTTCTTGTTCAAATCATCACATATAAAAATAGGATCATAACCAAATCCGTTTTCTCCCTCTGGAGATTTAGCGATTCTTCCCGTTGTGATTCCTTCAAATAATAAGGGCTTATCTTCAACGTTAATTAATACAATATCACATACAAATCTCGCATCTTGAGACTTTCCTTTTATCTCATCAATGATTTTTCTCATCGCTTTATTATGACCGCCACATTCTTTTGCAAAGCGAGCGCTATAAAGTCCAGGGGCATTATTAAGAGCTACAACTTCTAAACCAGAATCATCAGCAATGATTGGTATTTTCGTGGCTCTGGCGGCTGATTTGGCCTTTATTAAAGCATTTTCAAAATATGTTTTACCATCTTCAGTAACTTCTCCCTCTTTAATGTTTAAATCTTTAAATCCATAAACAGTAATTTTATGAGGAGAAAGAATAGATCGTATTTCTTTTAATTTATGTTCATTATTGGTCGCAACTAATATCTCAAAATTCATGAATACATTATATAAAAAAAGAAGCCTTTGTTGTAGGACTTCTTAATATTTGCTTATTCCGCTTTGGGTTCGTCTGCTGCTTCTTCAATTTCAGCTGGTTTTTCTTCTGCTGGTTTTGCTTCGGCTCTTTTAGCGTTACGACGTTCTTTGGCTTTTTGGCGACATTCTTTGCATCTTTTTGGTTCTTGGAATCCTTTTTCAGCATAGAAAGCTTGTTCGCCTTCAGTGAATGTGAATTCTTTACCGCATTCGACGCAAACTAGTGTTTTGTCTTCCACTTAACTTTCCCCTTTCTCGGAACATGTGTTCTTTTTAATCTTTCCTCTATTTTATATATGAGTTAATAAATATAAAACATTTTTTTTATTTTTTTGTTACAACTGTAAAATATTCTTGTCCGACTCCGTCTTTAAAATCGCTTCCAACATTTGTTTCTAACATGCCCAATCTATTAACCTTATATGTTTGTTTTCTAAGTATTTTTTGAGAGTCATCTTTATATTCGGCATCAAATATATATAATTGATTGATGGAATCGATAGTTACATAGCTTTGAGTATCCAATGCACGATCCAGAATATAGTCACCAAAATAGGTCTCTGGAACATGGTATGTTTCCATCAAAATTTCGGTGTAAAAAAAGCTATTAATTTTTTGAAAAACATAGTCTTCCACGCATGTTGAGACATTTCCGTTATAATTTCGATAATATGTATCATTTGCTTTATATAAGTTCTCACTAGTAGTTTCTTTTAGCTCACCATCGACTTCTTTCTTTTGAAGATAAGAGTAGGTAATATTAGTTAAATCTGTCGAATCAAAATCAACGGTAGTGGTGATTTTTGTTGTAACAATTTTCCCATCTTTATTCTTATAATCTGTTCCAATTTTTTTATATTCCGCCTTACGATACTCTTTTATAGATTCTGATAAAGAAAAATGCGATATAAATTCACTTATATCGCTTCTTAAAACGGGTTTTTGACCACAGCCAGTAACACCTAAGATAAAAATAGGTAAAATGGGTAAAATTTTATTCATTATTTTAAATCAGCAAATTTATATGAATAAACAGCTTCTAAACATAGTTGAGAAGGAATGCTCTTGTTATAATCGTAGTCTATTGTGGCTAGATATTCTCTTTTTAGCCATCCATCGCTATCGTATTCGAATCTAATGTTAACTTTTGCATCAACTTTATTTAAATAACATGGTAATGGATTTCTTTCCTTCCATGGTCCAATTTCTGGATGAGTATTTGGATCTGGATAGAAAGGATAATTATCAATCTTGAAGGAAGTATGAACTTTATCTCCCCCAATAGCAAAGCTACCATCAGCGTATACATCAAAATATGGATATACATTTGATGGATTAACAGAGCCTTCTTGGCCAGCCCAGCTAGCGATTATTTTTGTGATATTAGCGTATGCACATGTAGGGTTAATGCTATTAGTCTCGTCTAAAACATAAAAATTTTCTTTATCTATTTTTAATGGCACCCTTAGCCAATATGATCTAGAAGCCATGCCGTATATAACAACATCTTCCTCACTAGTAACCGCGTTATCTCCAGCATATGCGCAGTAGAAGCCTTCATTATAGCGTGCATAAGGCACGAAACTTGTTCCGTTGGGTTGTTTATCAAAAGTAGCGTTAACGTCGATTACTTCGTTGTTAAAATCGATTCTACCAATTACTTTATAATATGGATGCTCACTGCTTTTTTCAATTTTATCAACATTAGTTTTGAGAGCGTTAAAAGTATTATGTGAATTACCACATGATGTGAGTGTTAATGGTAATAAAAGTAATAGCAGTAATTTCTTTCGCATATTAATATAACCTGATATTTAATTCTGTTTCGTAAATTTCTGTAGAGGATAAATCAGGAAGTAAAGAAATGGTTTGTCCAATTTCTAATTCTTCTGCTTTATTTATATAAATAGCAATTTTTTCACCCATACAGTCAGTGGTGCACTTATACATTTTCACATCGCCATAGTTAACATAGCTAACGACTTTATACTCTTTGCCGTCGTTAGTCTTAATAAAGTTGGCGTGTGGAACTCGTATTTTGAATATTTTAGTGAAGACTTTGTTGCCTAATCCTTGAATGATTTTATTTGTTATTTCATCTGGGATAAGTTGGTATGTATCCTCATATTTAAAGAAGAAAATCAATTCAGCATGTAATAAGTCATCTTTCTTTTTGTTTTGAAGTTCTTTGAGTTCTTCTTTTTGTTTTGCTAATAAAGCGTTATATGGATGATATTCTTCATTAAATTTAACGAGATTTTGTTTAATCTTATCGGTTGTGAAGTTTTTAAATTGAGAAAATTGGCTCTTAATTGCATTTAATTCAGTTTCTTTATCAAACTCTAAAGCGTTGGTCTTTCTTTCAAGATCGTTGTTTTTCATTTGAGGGAAGCTCTCTTTAAATACTTGATAAGATAAGCGTCTGCTTCTTCTTGAATCAGCATCTTTATTTTTCGCCATTGATTCATGATATTCATCAGCTTCTTTAGCCCACATTTGCTTATATTGATTTTCAATTTTAGCAATTTCAGTTTTCTTGATTTCAGTGTGTTTAGCTTTACATTCTTTCTTATCTTGAGCGTATTTAGTTTTAGCGTTTGCTAGGTCAAGTTTTAATTGTTCATTTTCTTTTAAAACTTCAGCTTTTTTGCTATCGGCTTGAGAGGCTAATGATTCTTCTTTGACTTTAGCTTCTTCTAATAATTTATTCCATTTCTCTGCAAATTCCGTCTCTTTTTGTTGATATTCATCATTTACAGCTTTGATACGTTGATCTCTAATTTGATTAAATGATTCATTTTTTGTTGTCTCATAAGCTGTTTTTAAATTAACAAATGTAGCAGAAATATCATCTTTATCTGCGAGAGGAGAAGCAATAAGTTTATCGTTTTCATCTCTAAATGTTGCTTTAGAATAATCTACTGAGAAAGTAATTTTATCCCCAACTTTTGCTTTATCATTAACAAGGACGAAAATTTTCTTATTTCCAGCTTCAACTAAAGCGAGATATTCTTTTCTTTGTTGTTCGATTTTTAATATTGTGCCAGTCTCTTTGCCTTTACCAACGGTAATGCTGTCGATTGGAAGAGAGATGGTGCCATCTTTAACAAAATCAACTGGGATGCTTTCTGGTTTACTTGCATTTGAGAAAAGATTCATTTTTTCGTTAACGATATCAACTGGTAAAACGTTCTTTTCTGGAATTGGAGGTAAAATTGTCATTTCTGATTCAGCATCGAATAAATGAATCTTTTGAACGTCAATCTTTGCTTTAATGACATCACCTGGTTTATAACCTAGTTTTGAGGTAGCTTTAATAATTACCGAAGTGGTGGAATCGTTACCTAAACCACTGACTTCTTTTAAATCACCATAAATTAAAGTTTCATTACCTAATTCTTCAAAGTGAGAAATAGTGACATTAACGATGTTATCGCCTTTGACTAATTCTGTTTCAGCGGTAATGGCCTCGCATCTAAAGCCTAAAATGATACCTTTATCACCTTGTAGATATTTCTTTTCGGCTTTTAATACTTGATCTTTGGTTAATGTTAAATTTGGTTGTTCACAATCTTTAAAATTAACAGTCACTTTATCTTTTTCTTCTTTTAAAGTGACGTTAAAGAAGTTCATCTGTGGAGTACCAATAAATCCTGCCACGAATTTATTAATTGGATGATCATATAAATTTTGTGGTGAATCTATTTGTTGAACTCTGCCTAATTTCATAACGACAACTCTTGTGCCAAGAGTCATAGCTTCAACTTGGTCGTGAGTAACATATATAAATGTTGTTTTTAATTGTTGATGTAACTTGGAGATTTCACTTCTCATCTGGCTTCTAAGTTTTGCATCGAGGTTACTTAATGGTTCGTCAAGAAGCATGACTTTAGGATTACGTAAAATCGCTCTTCCTAAGCTGACACGTTGTCTTTGACCGCCAGACATGGCTTTTGGTTTACGGTCAAGATATTCTCTTAAGCCAAGAACATCGGCAGCCCACATAACTTTTTCGTGAATTTCGGTTCTTGGAACTTTTCTTAAAGTTAAACCGAATGCCATATTTTCATAAACTGTCATATGAGGATAAAGAGCATAGTTTTGGAAAACCATAGCGATATCTCTATCTTTTGGCTGCATATCGTTAACTAATGTGTCACCGATATATAATTCACCCGAAGTAATTTCTTCAAGTCCTGCAATCATTCTTAAAGTAGTGGACTTACCACAACCAGAAGGTCCAACGAAAACGATAAATTCGCCGTCTTCAATATTCATATTAAAGTCACTGACGGCCTTATGCCCGTTTGGATAAACCTTATAAATGTGTTCTAGTTTCAAACTTGCCATACTTATTTTCTCCTTTATCCTTTAACTGCGCCACCGGCAATGCCTTCAACGTAATAACGTTGTAGCCAGAAGAATAGGGCGGTAATAGGAATGGATACCATTACTGCTCCAGCGCAGAATACTCCATAATATTCATCAAATCCTGTCAGATATTGAAGCCCGACAGCAACTGTAAATTCATTAACTTGCAATCCACCAGAAATAGCGATATATTTGCCGAACATAAAGTCACCCCATGGTCCAGTAAAGCTAACTAAAATCGTGTAAATAATAATTGGTTTAGATAATGGAAGAATAACTCTCCAGAAAACTGTATTTTTAGTTCCTCCATCAATTAAGACAGCTTCATCTAAACTCTTAGAAATGGTGTCAAAGAATCCTTTCGCGATGTAATAAGACATCATTGAACTAGCCGCATAGACTAAAATAAGCGAATATATCGATGTATTTAAATTCAGTAGTTTTAATATGTAATAAATAACTAACATTCCTAAAAATCCTGGGAACATACCTAAAATAAGTATTAATTTCATTAATGCTTGTCTACCAGTGAAACGTAGTCTAGATAGTGCATAAGCGGTCATTAAGACTAAAACAGTCTGAAGGGCAGCTGTAAAAAAGGCAATAATAAAGGTATTTAACCACCAAGAGAAGAATGGTGTAGATTTATTAGTAAATAATTGAGCGTAGTTATTAATCGTCCAGTTTCCTGGTCCTGGGAAAATACTTTTTGGATTAGGATTTAAACCAAATGATTGGAAAACGAGATAGAAGAATGGGAAAACCCAAATCAAACATATAACGATTAGGATAGCGTAAACAAGAATTCTATTACCTTTTTCAAGGGCGCGTTTACTCGCGTAATGTTTCTTTTCCATATATTATTGGAAATCCTCCTCGTTTTTAACTGATGAGCTACGTCCGTAGAAGATGAGTGAGATTACAGCGATGACTAAGAAAATCAAAATGCCGAGAACACAGGCAACTGCATAGCTTTTATCGTCGCCTTCCATGCTCATCTTATATATCCAAGTAATTAATAAGTCAGTTTGTCCAACTTCCCCATAGAAAGTAGGAATGTTTCCTTTAAATTTAGGCGCTCCAGCACTTAAAAGATAAATAATATTAAAGTTATTAATATTTCCAACAAATTGGCTTATTAAATACGGGAGGGTAATAAATAACATATAAGGTAATGTAATAGAGGTATACATTTTAAATGTTGAGGCTCCATCAATACGCGCAGATTCATATAAATCTTCTGGAATATTCATTAAAATACCTGAACAAATAAGCATTGTATAAGGAACACCAACCCACATGTTAACAATGATAATTAAAGCTCTTGCTAAAATAACGCTATCAAATGGTGATGTATTAGCTGGAATCCAGTTCCATTGCACAAATAATCTAGTTAAAAATCCTCCAGGAGTGAGCATTCTATTAATTAATAACAAGGATACGAACTGCGGAACAGCGATAGTGAGAATCAATATCGTTCTCCAAAGTTTCTTTAATTTAATTCCTTTCTTATTAATCAATAAAGCAACAATCATTCCTAAGAAATAGTTGGTAAATGTAGCGATTAAAGCCCATAAAAGAGTCCAACCTAAGACTTGCCAGAATACTTCTCCGATAATATTTGATCCGTTAGATGTAAATCCAGCGAATAAGTTATGATAGTTATCAAATCCAACCCAGTCAAATAAGTCAGCGTGCGCTCTTCCATCATAGTTAGTAAATCCAACAATAATCATAAATATGATTGGAATAACAGTGAAGGCTACTAAACCAACAAGTGGAATGGCCAATAATAATTTATGGTATTTCTTATCAACTAATTCTTTTAAGAAATCAGTGTTTTTGCTATTTTTGCCAATAGCGATATTATCTTGTAATGATTTAGCGTCTCTAATAGAGAAATACCATAAAACTACCAAAATAATGATGAATAAGATGGTCACTAATGAATAAAGTAATATAGTAAAGGAACTATCTCCTGCAATGGACACTAATGTACCTTCAGCGACATCACCAATATATTGGCTTGTTGGAGAGAATGTGCCTAAGGTTCCTAATTTAGATAAGTTAGAAATACCAATTTTGATTAAAAACCAAATAAATACGCCTTCATAGGCTAAATATAAGATTCCTCTAAATATTTCATGATGCAATAGTTGAGAAAATCCCATGAACAAGAAGTTAAGTCTTGTGAACCAGGTACCATTTTTGAATGCATCAAATAATGTTCTAAAAGGTTTAGAAATTGCATAGCCTACTTTAAGCATCGCACTTGGTATTTTTTTGAAGAAATGAGCAATACCAATGCCGATGCCTTTAAAGAAACGTCCGATACTAACGAGCGCTCTTTCTGGCTTAGACAAGGACAAATAACGAATAGTGGTCATATTTATTTACTTAAACCGTCGTCTAAATCCTGTAACAATTTCTTTAATTGTGCATCAGTTGCTCCAGGTCCTAATTGCTGAATTTGCTGTGCAGCATCTGCAGTTTGGCTCCATAATGAAGTTTCAACAGCAGTTTGAGGTATGCAACCTCTAACTAATGCTTGAGCATTTAAAGCAGCAATGTGTGGTTCAAATGCCGCAATAGATTGCAATGAAGTTAATGTTGGTTTTGTAAAGAATGAACGGAATCTTTGTTCTTGAGCGTATTTTCCGCTCATAAATTTACAAATATTGAAACACATATCAAGTTTATCTTTGCTTCTACCAGCTCCGTTAACGCCATAACATTTATATCCGAGATAAACTCCTAAACGTGTGGTTCTGGTGCTATCTGTGAATGGTAATGGTGCAGCAGCATAATTGCTCCCTAAAACGGCTTTAAATGCTGCAATTTTACTTGTATCAGTAATCGTTGCTAATACCTTATTAGCAGCAGTCGGAACTTCTATTGAGCCCATTAAAGCATCTTCTCCAAAGAGTTTAGCCATTAATCTAGCAGCATTTAAACCTGCTTCAGAATTAAAGCTTGTTTTTACAGTTGGAGTGCCATCATCACGAGCAGTTAATTTATATAATGATTTGCCGTTATTATAGGTCATGAATGTACCAGCACTATAATAACCATTGGCTAAGTCAAAATCTACTTCGTAGCCAAGAGCGTCAGCTTTATCAAATAATTTATCAATTTCATCGATTTCAGCTTCACTAACAACAGATTTGTCATAGAACATAACGTAACCATTATCTGAAGTGAATGGATAGCCAATAACCTGGTTAACACCAGCTAATGTAGCATATTCAAGAGCTTCTGTTCCCATATCTTCTTCAATCCAGTCAGCATGGCTGTTTGGAATCTTAGTAATAGCGTTACGAGAATATAATCTTAATGTTTGGTCAGAAACAAATGGATAAATATCTGGTCCAGTAGCTGGATCTGACATGTTATCAGCGGATTTATCTTCTTCCCATGCCACAACTGTGAAGTTAATGTTAGATTTTGTTAATCTATTGAAATCACTGCACAAACCTTTCATAAAGTCTTGTTGATTTAATGGGGCTCCGATTTTGATATTTCCGCCATATCCGTATTCTGGATATTCTGGATCATCTCCTCCGCCTCCACCGGTAGTAACAGTGATAATTGATGTAGCAGTTTTGCCATTTGTACCGCTAGCGGTAATAGTGGCTGAACCTTCTGTTAAACCTTTAACGTGTCCGGTAGTAGATACAGAAGCAACGCTTGGTGCGCTTGATACAAATGTGACTAACGTGTCTGTAGGATTGACAACATAAGATAAATCAAATTCTTCGTTTACTTGAATGGTTTTTGAAGCTGGAACAAGTCTTAATGATGGTTGATCAACTGGAACGTCTCCGTTTTTATCAACAGAAACATTACAAATAGCTCTACCGCCACCGATATAACAGTGGATTTGGCATTGACCAACACCGACGGCAAAAACTCTTCCATATTCATCGACAATAGCGACATTTTCATTTGTACTTACCCAATAAGCTGTAGTGGATAAGAAATCTTTTGGTGAAACAGATGCTTTAATGTCTTTATATTCTCCCACTTTGAGCGATAATGAACTAATATCCATTTTAACTGAAGCAATTTGGACATTGTTAGCGTTACACGCGGTAACCGCGCCAAATGAAAAAACAAGAAGACCAACACTGGCCATCAAAGAAAAACTAAAAAATTTTCTTCTCATATTTTTTTCCTACTTATGTACCGAACCTTTCGGTATTTACAAAAAAATTATATATCTATATATTTTTTATGACAAGTAAAGTTTTTTTGATTACAATATCTATATGAAAGTTACTAACTTTAATGAACGTAAAAATATATTATTTAGGATTATTGCTGTTTTAATGATTTTATTGTCTTTTGGAGTCATGATTTTTAGCATGATCTGTATCATATTAAGTAATTCTGATACGAAGGTTTTATCTATTGTGGCGTTATGCCTAACAATGTGCTTTTTACTTCTAGAAGTAATTATTACGATAAAAGGATGGAAAAAAGAGCCTAGTTTATATAAAATTGCTTACAATCCAAATGGAGTTATGAACAACGTCCCTCTTATTGCGGTAATAGTTGGAACTTTACTTGGAATTGGACTATTAATTTTATCTTTAGTGTTATATTTTACGAAAAATGGAGAACCATATTTAACAGCCTCTTTAGTAATTCTATCTATTACTACTTATTTATTAGTGAATTGTATTGATTATTACATTTTTGTAATTATGTATAAAAATAGACCTTTGAAACTCAAAGATCTAATTAAATAATCTTTATATGAAATAAGGATATAGTGATTTTGTATAATTAGTTAAACCAATTATAATCAGGATATTTAACTTTCTTTATCCAGGAGAAATCTTTTAATTTCCATTTCCAGTTAGGATCTCCTACTGTTCCTGGATAATTCATTCTGGCCTTATTATCTAATTTAAGAACATCTTGTAATTGGAAGATAGTAATCATACTTGGCATTGTGAAAATATATTTTACTATCTCATCATATAATTTTTCTCTATCTGTTACTCCCAATCGATTAGCGATGAAATTTAAACCTTCTTCGCTTTGATTTAAATACCATCCCCAAAGTGTTTCATTATCGTGTGTGCCAGGGTAAACAATTTGTCTAGTGGTGCTGTTATTATATAAATCATAAATAGTGAATTCACATATAAACATGCCTGGTAAATTGAATTGATCTCTAAGTTGTAAGACTTCTGGTCTTAAATCTCCTAAATCTTCTGCAATTAAGTTGCTATTTGGATATTTAGCGTATAAAGCATTAAAGAAATCATCTCTTGGACCAATTTTCCAAACACCATTTCTCGCTGTTTCTTCCTCAGCAGGAATAACATAATATGTATCAAATGCTCTAAAATGATCGATACGTAAGATATCACATAATTTTAATAAATAACCGACTCTATCTACTAATAATGAGTAGTTATCTTCTTTCATTTTATTAAAATTATATATTGGTGTGCCCCAGAGTTGCCCGACATCGGAGAAGGCATCTGGTCCAACTCCTCCAACTTCGTATAGTTTATTAGTTTCTTTATCAATAGAGAATTGGTCTCTATTCATATAGCACTCTACTCCATCAAAGCCAACATAGAATGGCATGTCACATATTAGTTTAATTTTCTTTCTTTTTGCGAAAGTCATCACGTGTTTCCATTGTTTCAATGCTTCATATTGCATAAAAATAACAAAATTTATTTCATTCATGTATTTTTTAGGTGGACATCTATGGGTTAAGAAATAATCCCTATCTTCTAATTTCCATTCATTCCATTGTCTATTATCGTTATGCCATTTAAATACTTCAAAAGTAGCATAAGGTAAAACCCATTTGTTTCTTGTTTTAAATTTATGTAAGGTTTCTGGATATAACTTAATGAATTTTTTATACGCCTTATAAAGCCATTTCTTTTTGAATTCACCAACTGAATAATAATCAACAGCTTCATCATTTTTATGATGTGAAGGAACTTTATCTAATAGTCCATCTTTTACTAAGTAATCTAATGATATATATCGATATTCTAAGGCGTTAGAACACGTTGACATATATGGCGAATATCCTGGTCCGACAGGATTAAGCGGTAAAACTTGCCAATATTGATATTGGTTTTTGCTTAACCACGAAATAAATTTATAGCAGCTATCACCGAAATCTCCAATTCCGTGTCTTCCAGGTAAGGAAGATACCGCTAATAAAATACCTAACTGTTTATTCATATAGATTATATCCTCAAAAAATATAATAGTATTTTTGTTTTTATTTTCAATAAAATATTGATAAATTCTTAAAAAATTAAGGTAATACGATTCATTTTTAAATATTTTTGAATTCTTTTGATTTAATTATGCAATCCAGTTTGCTTGATCGCTTCCCCATCCATCCATCCAATCATCCCATTTATTTAAAACAATAGTGGATGAAGAATAGTGATTAGATGATGAACCTCCCCACCACCAAGATGGATCAAAAGATAAATTAGCAGATTGATTACAATCTGTCCAACTAAATGATGTTGCGCTATGATCTTTTCTAACCATTATAAAATTGATGTTTCTAGCGTCAATATATCCATATACTTTACCGTCGATAAGAGTATTTCCTAATAAAATGTCTTCTTCCTGTACTCCCCAAGTGTGCACAAAAAATGCTGGTGTACCGGAACCTTTATTTTGAGACCATTTCGGATTTGGTTTAAATCCCAATTTCCTTTTAACAAGAGCGGCATTATTAGATGAGGTAAATTTATATATTCCACTAGCGGTATGCAAGTTTCTATTATCGTTCCAACTGGCCACAGCTACTGGAATTTTATCAATTCCAACGTAAGATTTTCCAATTATTGTTTGGCCAATAGTGGATGTAGAAATAGTTATATCAGCATTTTCATCTCCGACAATGCCTAGAGCGTTAATCCACACTTGATTGTTGTTGCTTTGTAA
This sequence comes from Bacilli bacterium, assembly GCA_024408095.1. Lineage (GTDB taxonomy): Bacteria > Bacillota_I > Bacilli_A > RFN20 > CAG-826 > JAKSVI01. Next base: position 25,135 of record JAKSVI010000007.1, on the reverse strand, counting down.
TATTGGATATAATGTCAGGTTTTGAGTAATGGGTAAATTATTTAATTGTTCTACAGTATATGTTTCGGTGTAGTGATTCATATCTGGAACATTTATTGACCATCCTTTAAGTGTAAAGCCATCTTTTGTAAGGGCCGGGCAAGTAACTTTTCCACCTGCAGGCACTGTTTTATCTTCATTCATATACCATCCGCTGGAATTGTTATAAAGTTTATAAAACCTAACAGTGAATGTTGTGTCTTGTATTACTTTTATATCCATATTGGCTGATTGAGCTGGGCTAATATGCAAAGCAAAAACGGTGTTGAAACTTAAAATCGCTCCAACAGTAGCCAATAACAAAGATAGTGCCGCTACAAATTTTTTCATTTTTTCTTTGCCTTCTTAGCCTTAGGTTTTGTCTCAATATCTGAGTTTTGCAGCGATTTTGAAGATTTTTTTCCGCTTTTTGAAGATTTTATTTCTTCCACATTTGTTTCAACTATATCATCAGTTTTGACTTCTGGTAATTTTTTCTTATCTGTTTTCATGTTATAGATAAATGTTCCTAATAAGATAAAGAAAATAGAGAAGCATAACGCCATTATGAAATACCATGATTGAAAGAATAAAACAACATAACCAGCTTTTGGAATAACCTGACTAACTCTGCCTCTAACTTGAGCATACGCAAATGGTGTGTCATTTGTTGAATTTGCATCGCCGCGAGTAACGATATAATTAATTCCATTATCAGTGTATTTGTCAACAACTCTATGGCAAACCAATGTTCCACTTTGGCCCATATATACAATCCTATCTAAATAGTCGATTTCTTCATATGAATTATAATTTGTGGTGTATATAACATCATATTTATTTATATGTTGTATGTTTTTATCTAAATATGAGGTATTCGCATCATTAACATAGCTCATTGATTCAGAAACAATGACAGCAGTGTGGTTTGGTAAAAATGTAAATCCCGTTTTTTGATCAATTGTATTCAAAATAGAGTACGTAAATACCCCTAAAACAACAACCCATAAAATAGTATTCAAAATATAATAAATAGGACTATGCTTTTCTTCATCCTGTTTTTTATTAATTTTTGAAGGCTTTTTTAATTTTTCACTATTATTTTTCATTATTGTACAAATACCCCCATCTTTAGAAGATGGGGGTTTAAAATAGAAATTTAAGGATTAACCTTGGGCTTGATCTTGATAAGAAGCAGCGTCGCCTGAACCGCCAGCCCATGATACATTATATGTATGGCCTTTGGTCAATTGAGCATCATCACCAGCTGACCAGACAAGAATATCTTTTCCTTGTTCATCTTTACCATTAATTTTGAAGCATTTTGATGCTCCCATTTCGCCTGGTAAATTATCGAACCACCATTCAAAGCTTGTTGCTTCGAGATTTGGATTCATTCTGTAGATATCTGTATCAGCATTAGTAGCCCATCCGATAAGACCACCAGTGACACGTGCATAATTGAAATCTTCAGGTTTATCTAAGGTAACACCTAAATCAAATAATTTGCCAGCAGCCAATGTAACCATATCTAATCCTTCAAATGATTTGATTTTGCAGTAAACATTAACTGTATTGGTAGAACCATCAGAATAGAATCCGATGTCCCTTTTAATGGTGTGGGTACTTGTATCTGAGGTTATTTCGTGATCGCCTAATGAATGGTATTGGGTATAACCATAGGAAGCTGATTCATCCTGTTTAGTCTTAGCCTTATAACCGTCAATTCCAACATAAACTTGTAAATTTCCTAAAAGGTTTGAGTTGATGCTTGAGAATACAAGTTTAAGATTACCCATTGTGTATCTTTGTTGTGGATCAGTTGGACCATAAGTGGCACCAATGGTAAATGAGTAGTGGATTTGTGTGTAATCTGGGCTTGCACCAAGACCATCATCTTTCACCATAGCAGATGTTTCAGGATCAATTTGTTCATATTTTGGTGTTAAAGTACCAGAAGCACTGCCGTTAATTTTGTAAGCGACAGTTCCATCTTTTGCTTCGAATGTTGCACCAATGTTTAATGAAACTGGATTAGCTGGGGAAACGTATAAAGCTGCAGCAATACCGATAGATGCTACAACACCGCATGAGGCAACAGCGATTCCTAATAATTTATTTAATTTCATAAATCACTATCCTCCTTATGCAACAAAGCTCTGGCTAATTGTTAATTTACCAGCTAATACTTTTCCTTGCTCGCCAGTACCGTCATAGGTAACTTCCATAGCATAGAATGATTGTGGAGTAGCCTTACCAGCCTCAACTGTAATGCTAATTGTGTCGGTTAATTTTTCTCCACCAAGAGTAAATTTAGGATCAACATCCTTAATTAAATTTTTAACTGTTTCATCAGTTGCTAATTCTGTCGTTTCATAAACAGCAACAGTGAGACCTTTAATGGTGGCTGTTTTTTCTGTTTCAACTTCGCCAACAGCTAATGTGAATGTAAGTTTTACTGTACCAGCGACAGCACTTGTTGCTTCTGGACTTACAGTCAAATAACGATATTTAGGTTCGTTAACTTTTAAGTCAGGCATAGCAACTAATGTGGTTGATGCTTGGCCCTGTTCCCAACGAAGGTTGATGGCTTGGTCAAAATTTCCAGTACCTGAACCGGTAGCTGGGGTACTAGTGACAGCTGCTACAGCGGCACCGACGCCTCCGCCTAAGCATAAAGCCATTCCGAAAACCAATAAGATTTTCTTGAATTTTTTCATTGTACTTTTTCCTTCCGAGATAGTCTAGCTACCTCTAATTTATGTTTTTATTTTACTTGTTAAAATTTCCATTATCAATACAAAAGTGAAAAAATCTATATTATATAAAATATAATACCCAATTTAAAAGACTAGAGGCAAAGCCTCTAGTCTAATGTGATATTAACTATTTATCAATTAGTTGTGTTTTTTCTTCTTAATGATGAATGCTGTACCAACTAATAGTGGAATAGCACAAACAAGTGCGATAACAACTATTAAGCCAGCATTTTGATTGTAAGAAGATAATAATGATCTCATATTTGAGAAATTTGGTACAGCTCTATCAGCAAAGTTAGCTCCAACATCTCCGCCATATTTACCATAAATGTAGTCGTATTTATCGGCAAATTTGGCTAAATCAGAACTTTCGGAAGATGAAGTTACTTCTTTAAGTATTGTTTTTGATGTAGGGATTAATTTGCTGAACAAGTCGCTTTGATTTGACCACTCACCTTTTAAAGATTCTAAGTTGGTAGTGTTATCATTTTTACAAATAGCACTCATAGCAGAGTTAAATGCTTGTGCATATTTAATAGCGGCTGCCAAATCTTCTGTTACATCACCAAAATAAACTTCATCATTATCTGTTTTGAATTTTGCATACACACTAGTTGTGATTCCGTTTTCGGCAGTGCAAACTAATAATTTGGTTTCATCGCCAGTGACTGTGAATCCTTCAACGCTTGATTCATTGATTTTTAAAATACTGAAGTCAACTACATGCTTTCCGCCATATTCTGTATTTGTATCGACAAATTTAACAACATCGTTCTTTGCAAAAGTGTATCCTGTTGTATAGAATTCATCAAAAGTTGGATCAACTGGATTTTCATTATGTGCTAGGTCAACAACAAGGTCATTAACTAACATATATTTTGCATTTGGATTAAAACCACTGCAGAAAATTGTTTTCCCACTTACATCAACATAAACTTTTCCTTCTCGATTGAGACAAACAGTAGTGACCCCTTCATTATTCCAGCAGTTATTGTTTCCAATCTCTTTTGCGTTGGCCTCAAAAACACTCCCATCTAAATAAGCACAAAGTACATCACCTTTTTTAAGAGATAATGCTGTTTCTGTCATATATTCATTTTCATTATCTGGATTTTTAACAAGTGTGACTGGATTTTCACTGTTAACAGTAAGTGTATATGTATGAGTAACTTCAATAGCTGAAATCCAAATCTTTGATTCACCCACTTTAAAATATGGTGAATAAGTTCCGGCGAGACTCACCTTCATATTGCATTCTGGGTCTTTATCATCTGCTGGAACGATTTGTTTAGCTTTTCTTGCAGAGCCATCGGCATCTTCCAACTTGTCCCATCCATACCAAGTGCCAGTAAATCTGCTGTATTTGACAATTTTAAATTCATCATCAGTTTTAAATTCTTGTGAAATAGTGTATTCATCTTTATCAGCATTTTTTGACATTTTGCTTGAACTATCAGCAGTCCATTCGTTCATAGTTCCGACAAGATAATATCCATCTTCAACAATTTTGATATTTTTTTGATCTTGTGATCCATCCCAACCTGTAATAGCACAGCAGTTATAATCATTTACATTAACATCTCCGCTTTGGTTCCATTTCACACTAAAATCTCTTGTTGGATTTTTTGGGTCAAAACGTACAAAATTGCAACTAGTAATTTTCGTAGGAATTTCAACAGAATATATATGATCATAATTACTAAGTTTGGTCATGTCTGCGCTCCATGTGGATGTTTGATGCAACCAAAGAGCAAATTTAGCACCATCATTTTCCCAACCTTGGAAATTGTTTAATTCAAGATAAACTGTTTTTGTGTCTTCAACCGCATCAACTTTTGTTTGGCTTCCAGCAGTAGTTGCAAACGCAAGTCCAGCACTCGCGAACAACGCAGCAGTTATACCAATAAATAAACGTCTAATCTTCATTAAAAAAGACCTCCTTAAATTTTCCTATTTATTTATATGTAAATATCATAGTCTTATAAATTTATAATTCAAACAAAAAATTCATTTTTTTCCGATTATAACGTATCTTTTTAATATAAAATCAATAAAGGATGCGGAATTCGCACCCTTAATTGATATATCTATTATATATATTTAATAATAAGGATTAAGCGTCAACAAATGTGACAGTGTATCTAGCTTCTCCTAAAGGAATATCAGCAGCGTTAGCTTTATTATAAATTCTACCTGCTGAATCTGTTTTGACATTCCAATTTGGTGTAACAGTGTCTTTATGACATCTCAAGATAAGGAAATGGGTATTTCCGGCAGTTGGATCATATTCAAATCGACAATATTGATCAACTTTTGTCGCTAAGATATATGTGGCGTTACCGCCTGGAACGAATAATGAAACAAACATTTTGATATCACCATCCCACGCCCAAGAATCATTGAAGAATATTGTTACTACCATGTTTTTGTAGGTAGTTTGAGAGTTATATGTGGTCCAATATCCATCCATATAGTCTTCTGAATCACCTTGAGGTTTATAATATCCAGTCATCACAAACATATTGTCACTTTCTGGAATTAATTGATCGGTTGTTTTATTCCAATAATTATCCCAATCAATAGTTGAAGATGTTGCTTGTCTTACAAAAGTAACCCATGTGTTATCTTCTGGAATAGCAGCACTATAAATGATGTTTTGACCACTTACTTTTGTTAATTCAACATCAAAGTCTTCATTTCCTCCCCAAGTATGGGCGAATAAATGAGCTCCATCTTTATCGGCGGTGTAATTAGCGTTAAAGTAAATAGTTCTTAATTTAACTTTAGTTTTAATGGTGATATTACATGTACATTGATGTTTGCTTTCATCCATAAAGGTTAGAGTTACTTCTCCTTCTTTAATAGCGGAGACAGTAACAATATTACCTTTAAGTTCGGTTTTAACATAACCTGGTTTGTCAACGTCAATAGTGATACTACCTTTATTATGTGAAATGGTTAAATCACTGCTTGGTCCATCAACAAATAAGGTTAATGATGTTGGATCAACTGAAATTGTTGGGGTTGGAACAACATCAATTTGCCACCAACCTTCTGGATGTTCGTTATTATAATAACCATAATAAATATCATAGCTACCTGCCTCATTAACGACGATGTTATTATTTTCATCATGGCTGAATTCCATTAATCCAGTTGCAAAAGCAGTGGTTCCTTCTTGGTTATATTTACCAATTTCATACCAAGTTTCGCCTTCTCCAACCCATTCGGTTTCGTTTTTCCAATTATCTCCCATACGGGCTTTCCATATATCACCTTTATTGAAGATAACTGTGGCTTTATATTCATAAACAGCACCTTCTTTACCAGTTGTTTCAGTCATTTTGAACGCTCTATCTGGATCGTTCCAACTTCCTTCATCTGTGGTAATAGTTGATGTGCCTGTTGAATAATCGTGATCTCCAACGATATAAACTTTATCTTGTTCGAATGGTGCAGGTGTAATAACGACATCTTTAATTGCTAAAACATCTCCACAAACAGCTTGAACAGTAACAGTACCAGCTTTTAAACCATCTAAGGTAGCTGTACCATCTAATTTATCTATTAATGTAGCTTTATCTTCGCCTCCAATAATAGACCATTTGATGCTGTAGTCACTTATTTTCTCTTTGGTTGGCTCTGTAACAGCAGTTAAGGTAATTGGAACATCACCTTTTTGCATGTTGCTTGGACCATTAATTGCTAAAGATTTTGCAAATATTGTGACATTAACATTTAATGAATCGCTCATACAATTTGGATAGTGATTATCACTTACCACAATAGTGGTTGTTCCTTTTCCAACTGCAGTTATTTTTCCTTTTTCATCGACTGTTGCGATATTTGTATCATTAGAAGTAAATACTGGCTCTGAATATGTTGGAGTCATGATATTTCCTTCGGCATCTAAATATGCAGTCACGACAGTAAAGGAAGTTTCTCCTACATTATTAGTTAAATTAATTTGTTTTGGTTCTAGTCCAACATAGATGATTTTTGAAGGAACATTTTCAAATATTTCAACTGTCACTTCATTAGATTTAACTTCTTCTGCTTTTGCGTAGAAGGTAGCTTTTCCTACTTTTAAAGGAGTAATTAAACCTGTTTTTTCATCTATTAAAGCAACATCTTTTGTTGCTTCAGTTACAAAATAATGAATATTATTTGCTTCTTTAGCGTCTGTTGGTGAAACAGTCGCTAATAATCTTTTACTATTATCAGTAATTTCGATTTTATCTGTTTCAATTGAAGCGGTAACGCTATCGACGTGTATTGTTTTATCTCTAACTGAAACTTCAACAACGCGAGTTAAAGAAGGCAAATCAATACTTGTTACTTCGATGGTGGTTGTTCCTGTTTTAGCTTTTGCAGTAACTATTCCAGAAGAAGAAACAGTAACAATACTTTCATCTTTACTAACAAAATTAAGCTCTTTGTTAGTGGCGTTAGTAGGTTCAAATGTTGGAATTAAAGTATATGTACCGTTATAATCCAAATCTAAAGATGAGGTATCAAGAGTAAAATCTGTAAGCGGAACAGTAACATCGACTGTTAATATAACAGGATTCCACAATACCTTTACTTTACTTGAAATAGTAACGTGAGCTTGTCCACCTTCTATCGCCTGAATTTCTCCATCTTCATTAACGGTAGCGGTATTTGTAGCATCGCTTGTCCATTTTAAAGTCGATAAAGTAGCGGTAGTTGGGGTATAACTATATTTTATTTGGTGAGTTTTACCTTTTTGAACGGATATTTGGTTTCCACCTATTAAATTAAATGAGGATAAAGGAACAGCATAATCTTCATAAGGAGTATCAATTTCTTGATCTTCTTTTGTGTAAGATAATGGCATTCTTGCTCCACAACTAGTTAATAGGAATCCTCCTAATAAAATAGGAAATAGTTTTAGTAGTTTATTTTTCATTTGCTAAACTCCTTTACATCGGACCAAATACCATACAGATATATTGAATTTACATTACCAATTAAATCTGTTTCCATATTCCATAAATCAGATTTTTGGTCAATAACGCTATGAGCGGACCAACCGATAAAATATGGGAAAGCAGGATCGCTTGGTGTGGTTGGATTTTTTGGAATTGGAGCGTTTTTAAGTGGAATATCAGGATACCATTTAAATTTTGCTAACAATTTTGAGCCTGATTCATCTTCTTTATTTGGATCATCTAAATCTAGGAATTCAGGATCAACATTATTTCCATCAAGGAAGAAATAAACAGTTTCAGTTTTATTTACATCTTCTCCAGCGACAGTCACTAAACATTTTGCTACTTTATTATTTGCAGTAGCGGTGATGTTAGTTGTTCCTTCTTTAATAGGATGAATAATAGCCACTCCTAAAGTTGAATCATATTCCACAGTAGCGATTTTTTCGTTTTCGCTAGCCCAGGATATTGGATAAGTTGGATCAGAAATAACTGCACTGACAATGCCAGGATCGCCTTTTTCTACTAAATTAACAGCACTTGGTGTGATAGAAAGAGTAAAGATAACAGGAGCATCATTGCTGACTGTCACATTACATGTCGCAGTATAAGTTAAGAAGCTGGCAGTTATAACAGCGTTACCTTCGCTTACTCCGGTAACGATACCTGTCATATCGACATTTGCAATAGTCTCATCGCTACTTTTCCATTCTGCGCCAAGAGAGACATCTGAGCCATCTAATAAAGCAGCTAATTGATATGTTGAACTTGTTCTAACAGAGATATTTGATTCGCTTATCGTAAAGGTTGAAACAGGAACATCAATTTCTGGAACAACAACTGTGCAAGTAGCAAATTTATTATTTGCAATTGCGCTGATGTAGGCTGTACCACAACCAGTAGCCAAAATCATTCCTTTTTCTACTTCGCAGATAAATGGATTGGATGTAACCCATCTTAAATTATCTAAATCATATGTTTCGTTTTCGTCAGCCATCTCAACATGTGGAGTTAATTCTAACATTTGAGTGAGCTCTAAAGTAACAGCGGATGGGTCTAAGGTTATAGAGGCAACTGAATTATCTCTAGTAGTTTTGCCTAAAGGGATTTGGCTACAACCCATAACTGTGGTTAATGTAAATAAGGCGGTAATTAATAAAGCTTTAATATTCTTTTTCATTTTCTTTACCTCCTTAATTAACCTTAAAGGCTATAAATGAATATGGATCTAAAATCAATTTTCCATTTTCATATTTATAGTCTCTAGTTTTGTAAACAACGGTGGTATTGTCTAATCCAATACCGACTTCGCCTCCGCCACGGCCAGCGATGACGAAATAATATCCGCCATTTCCAATAGCATCAGCTACCCAAGTAGCGAAAGCGGACGAGCCATCATAAACATTCCAAGAATTTAATTTTGGTGTGTTACAGTTATCTGGATAACTATATTTGGTGGTTAATGAATGGGTTTTAATCATTTTTTGCCATACTTCGTTATATTCATATGTAGAAGTTCCATCAACAGAAATTTTTCTATCCCATTTAAATGAGTTGACATAGTCACCAGCTTTATATGAGTTATGTGAAACAACTTCTCCATACATCAAAACGTCTTCAGTAGCGATAACTGTATCTGGATATATTTTTGGATCTACCCAATGTGGATAAGTAGGATATGGTCTCACTAATCCTTCTTTTTCTAATTCCTTTAATTCGTCTTTATCGTAAGTTTTTGTTCTATATAATTCTTCTCCACCTTGAATAAAGGCCATGCCATTACTGCTCATAACTGCAGCGTGGCTAGCGATTGTGGCTCTAACAACGTCACTGACATTTGGTTTTGTGCCTGGTTGATGGTCAGTTGGACTATGAGAAGAAGATAATGAATAATTTAATTGATCCCAAAGTGTGTAATTATCGTGACAAGAAACATAATTGACAGTTTGAGTTGGGTTTGCACCTTTTTCAGTGTGGATACCTTTTATCATATCTGAAACTATCGATGATTTATTGCCAACATCAGATGAGCCTTGAGATATAAAGCCCCATTGTGGATATGGATTTTGATTATATCCATCATCGTTAGAACCTTTTAAGGCGTTTCTACCTGTATCATTAAAGGCTCCAACAGCTCCTGGTGAGCTTTCAGAAGCATAAAGTGTAGAATAACAAATTGCAGTTTCACTTCCTGGATTATTGCTTGGTCCATGATATCCTCCAGAAGTCCAGCCTTCTCCATAAATAACGATATCTGGATCGATTAAATATAATGCTTCTTTAGCTTTTTTAAGGGTTTGTGAATCAATTAATCCCATTAAATCGAAACGGAATCCTTTGATTTTATATTCAGTGGCCCAATAAGTTAATGAATCAACAATGAATTTAGACATCATTGTAGCGTCTGTTTTAACTTCGTTAGAACAGCCTGAGCCATCATAATATTCCCATTTTTCGTTATATCGGAAATAATATTTAGGCATAATTTTGTTAAAGCAACTTGAGGAAGCGCTACTAACGTGGTTATAAACAACGTCCATAATGACACGTGTGTGGTTTCCGTTATTGCTATAAGATTTAACAACATTTTTAAATTCTTTGATTGATGAAAGTGGATTATAAGGATCACTGGCGAATGCTCCATCAACACAGTTGTAATTTAATGGATTATAAGCCCAGTTATATTTATATTTTTCTATTCTTTCATCGTTATCAGCGTCAAATACTGGCATAATTTGGATGGCTTTGACACCTAAATCTCTAATATGGTCATAACCAGTTGAGACAGTTTTACCATCTTTGGTGTAAGTTGTTCCGCTTTCTGCGAATGCTCCAAAAGTACCATTGATATTGCCTTGATTTGAAACCCATGTATCGTCGATTGTTAAATCTCTAATATGAATTTCATATATGGATAAATCTTGGCTGGTCGCGATGTCGTATCCAGATTTTCCATCCCAACGGAGTGGAACTTCATCCCAACCATCAGGATTAGCTTCAACGCTTTCTTTATTATATATATACGCGCGCAAGCCGTTAATTCCACTGGCTTTAGCATATGGATCCATAGCTTCAACTGTACCATTAGAGTTAATAAGGGTATATGTATAATATTTTCCTAATAATTGATCAGGAGTTTCTGTTAATATTTTTAATTCCCAAACGCCTCCACGAACATAGTTCATATTATAACTACGGCACGCATCACTTCCATCTTTGGATAATGATTTAGGGGTGCCGTTAGAATAAATATTTACTTTCACTAATGCACTTGTAGGGCTCCAAAGCTTAAATGTGACATAATCTTCGTTATATGTCATACCTAAATCAGAGTCACGATAGTTATAATATTGTTCAAATCTAGTCGTTCCATATAAATATTCACTAGAAACAATAACTCTTTGAATACGACCTTTATTTGATGCATATTCACTTTCTATGACATATTGAACATTTATTTTAGCGGTGTAATTAAATTTGATATCGAAAACCATATTAGAAGGATTTCCCTCTTTAAATAAGTGGAACTGCTTCTTCGCGATTTGTTGGTCTTCGTTTAATCTTAAATAGTTTTTATCAAAAGCATAAAGCTTATAATACATTGGTTTTTCATCTGCTTCGCAGTGAATTGTGTTCCAATCTGAAAATTTAGCAGTTTTAATTTTAGGGAATTTTGTTTCTGCTTCAGTTTTATAAATTTCAATGGAGTTACCTTCTCCAGGGATTGTCCAAACTTCTAGACTTCCATCTTCTTCAGGAGGAAAATCTTGATATTTAAGCTCAATATCCGCACTTTGTCCAGCCCATGTACCAGCCACTTTAATAATAAAGAAGATGGATGGCATTTCTAAATAATCAGTTAATTCATTGAAATCCAAGGTAATAGACATATCTTGGTTGTCATTTTCAATTTTATCTGGTTTTCTTTCTTTTCCATCTACTCCGGTAACCCAAGTATAAAATCTTCTAGTTCCACACGCTTTATCATCGTTATGGTAATGAATTGTCACTTTGGTTGCGCTTCTAAAAGCTGGTTCGTCTCCCGCTTTAATAACACGGTCAGGGGCGTTATATGAGACAAAACTTTCTTTATCTGGAGCGTATTCTATTGGATCTTCAACAGCGAGGATCTTTTCTTTAGGTGCTAACGCAACCATTGTTGCTGGGATAGCGATTAGTCCGATAAGAGCAACGCTAATAATTGATGTTAAAAACTTATTTTTCATATGCTAGATCCTACCATTCTGGATTATATTCTTTCCAACTTGGAGAAATATAAGTTGTTTGCCCGCCTGAGATAGCTCCATCTTCAGTTTGGTTATATATTCTACCTGGAACGTCTCCCTTTGCATTCCAATCTGGATAAAGGGTTCCTGCTGGACATCTAACAAGCAAATATCCTGTGATATCAAACGGGGCTTCAAAACTTAATGAAGTGGCGGATAAATTTGTGCATGGATAAAAGTCGTCAGCTGAGCTGCTTCCCCAACACCATGCAAAAATTGTAGCTCCGTCATTCCAAATCCAATCTGGACAACTATTAATAAAATAGGTCTGATAATCTTCTGGAGTTGGTGTTGGTGGTGTAGATTGATCTCCATCAAAAATGGCGTATACTCTTTCTCCGTCAAGTTGTGGAACAGTTTTTAAATATTCTGGATAGGCGTTATCTGCGTAATAAGCCCAGCCTCTAAATGTCGCCCCTTTAACGCTGGAAGAGACTTCTTCGGCTGTTGGAAGTGGCGAATTTACTGGGCTCACCCATTTAACCGCGTATTCAAAATATAATGTTGATGTAGCAGTTTCGAGGGTGAAATTACTGCCTTGTGTAATTTTTCCATTTACATTAACTGAGCCGTATCTAGACACCATCAAATATGTGGTGTGATCTTCTACTGCTCTACTTCCTTCAGTATAAACAGTGGCGATTCCTCTGGTGTGAGTAATATAAGGCGTTACGTTATTAGCGACTGGGGATGATGAACATCCAATTAAGCTCAATAGTGGTAGAAACACTAACATTTTTCTCATTTTCATATTCATTTCCTCCCTTAGCAAACAACAACGGTGAAGCCATAAGCAGGCACAGTATATTGATTACTGCCTAAGCTTCCGCCCAACCATCTTGAGCCGCGATCAGCTTCATTAATAGTGAGTGGTTTATCTGAAGCATTTATGAAAACATTAACTGTTCTTGTTCCATCTGTTATTTGCATGCTGGCGCTATCTTCGTTACCGACTGTTCCAGACCAATTTACATAACCATATGTTGGATATGATTTATCATTTTTTATTGAACATAGGGTTTTAAAATATGTGAACATGCTGTTATCGTCCATTCTTTGTGAGGATACATTAGCGATTGTTCTATTGTATTTATCCCAGTTAACTTCAAGGCCATTAAAGACATATAAAGGTACTTGATCTTGACCTTGTGTATCTCCCCATCTCATCGGTTGTCGATACCATCTATCTTTATTGTTACCGTGATCATCGATTACTTTACCTTCGCTATTTGGAACTACATCTTCGGTATTACCGCTCATTCCAATTTCATCACCATAATAAATCCAGCTTAAACCTGGCGTTAATAGAGTTACCGCTGCAAAATATTTTGCTCGGTTGTTCGCTAAAGCTTTATTACTTTCATTAACTTCTGTTGTATGTGAGGCTGCTCCATTAGCTCCAGCGTGATTTAACAATCTTGCAATATCATGGTTAGAGGTGAAAGCACCGTTAATATGATCTTTACGATATGCTTTATTGTAATTTAATGTCTCTTTTACATCGGTTGTAATTGAGGCGATTGGCATTTCGTTTAAATGATAGTAGGTTGAGAAATCAAATTGAGAGTCAATTGATTCATAGAATGGAGCAATTCGTTTGTTCCAGCCATCAAAGTTTTCTCCGACTAAGAAACAATTTGGATAAGCGGTTTTTAAACTACCTGCAAATTGCTTCCAGAAAACAACGTTGAGATCTAAGTCATAAGAGTAGTCATTTTTGCTTCTGACAACTTGTTTCATTTCTTCATCCCAGGCTTCTTTATAACCAACGTCATAAGTAATTGAATCTCTACCGAGGTTATATCCTGGTTCGAGTTCACTTAATAGATAAATATGTTTAATAGCATCAAGACGGAATCCATCTAGACCAAAACTTAACCAATATTTACACATATCAGTCATATAATCTCTCGTGACTTGAGATGAATAGTTTAGTTCCGCCATACCGCTTCCGAATTTACCGAAATAGTAATAGTTACTGCTTCCATCTTGATACCAATCACTAGCTTCTTCTACTGGAACACTTTCGTATTTTGCTGGTGTATCTTTATCAGCGGGTACGACTCCATCCCACTGAGTGACATAGTCACCCTTGAATTTCCATAAGTACATATCACGATAATTAATGATTTTACCGTTGACTGTTTCTACTTCTGCTCTTTGGCTCTTCGTGTATAATACATTGTTTTTGGAGGTGTGGTTAATAACCATATCCATCAATACTTTCATACCTTTTTGGTGAGCTTTATATAATAATTCTTGATAGTCTTCAATTGTTCCAAATTTTGGATCAATTTTATAATAATCAGTAACATCATATCCATGATATGAACCAGATTCTTGAATTGGAGACAACCATAATGTTTTTACTCCTAATTCATCTAAATAATCTAATTTATTGATAATTCCACGAAGATCTCCCATTCCATCTCCATCTGCATCAGCAAAAGATGGAACAAAGATTTGATATCCTGTTCCTGGTCTATCTTCTAAGAATGTTTCGCTTGTTTTAACACCATTTGGATATGCATCAAATTTCAAATTGGAAATATCATTTTGTGAACGATAATCACCAGTTTGATCATCAGCAGTTGGGTTAGGAACTACTGGTTGACCACTTGATGTAGTAAACATTGCAACACTTCCTTGGGTGCAGAAAATATGTAAATAAGAATCCTGCGCTTGTGGGAATTTTTCATCCAAGTTTTTGATATATGCTTCAATTCCGCCATCGCTGGTCCAGTGTGAACCGCCATTCATCTTAGTTTGATCAACAATTAAGAAACCAATTCTTGCTTTCTTTAAATTTGTCCATTCATTTGTTCCTTCGATTTTAGGGACGATTGGTGAATTTTCACCAGATTTTCCATCGACAATGTCGTTTCTATTTAAATCAATGTCGCAAACTTGTCCATATTTATCGCTGTAAATGGCATCACCGGATTTACCACATTCAGAATTTTTCATCCAAGAAGTGGTCATGGCAATCATATCTTTTGGACATTTTGTAGCGCCCCATAAGGAACCTTCAAGTCCTTTTGGAAGTTTTTGCCACATCCAAACTGCCCAATCATCATAGTCTGCCTCATCTCTTAAATAATGGAGATATAAGTGACCTTTCTTACTCCATTTTGCAATCTCTTTTTCATAATCGCTTGGTTGAGAACTATTTTGTACCGTAACTAAACATGATGCTGCATCTTCTTCACCATCTGCAGTTGCTTTAACTGAAATAGTGGCAGTTCCAACAGCATTTCCAGTAACAATTCCATCAACAACTGATGCAACAGCGGGGTTATTGCTTTCCCAAGTTAATGCTGCTGGTTTGTTAGTATCTGCAGTAATTTTTAATGTTTCTTTAAGTTCTATAGTAGCATTAGTAGGATTAACAGCGACCTTCAAATCACCGATTTCACCTTGTTCATAAACAAGTAATGAACATGATCCAACTTTGCCACCTGCTGTAGCGTTAATAGTGGCACTACCTTTATTTTTTATTGTTACTTGAGCGTTACTTCCGGCGCCACTAACAGTAGCAACATCGGTATTGTTTGATGTCCAAGTAACATTTTTATCAGTTACATTCATTGGCAAAACTTCAGCTTCTAACATGAATGTTGATGTTTCACCAGGAGTATAATAAACAGTCTTATTAGATGGAGTGACATTTACAGAAGTAACAGGAATGACAACTTCACTTTGACTTTGAACCTTAACGGTGCAAATTGAGAATTGACCTCCAAAAATTGCTGTAACGGTACCTTCACCGATTTCATCAGCTTTAATAGAAACAGCAGGCAATCCATTATGCTTCACTTGTTCTGACATGGTGAACGCTGATTGCTCTCCGCCTTTTTTCCAAGTGATTTTAGGATTTGTCGCGTTTCCTTCGATTAAAGCATCGATAAATGCTGTTTCATCTGGTTTAAGCACCAAAACATTTGGGTTAAGTGTAATGCTTTCAATGGCATCTGTTCTTTCTTGAACGATTGTGCTGTAATTCGCGTTACACCCGGTCATGCAAAAAGCAGAAATAGCCAACAAAAACAAAAATGTTTTCTTCATAGGGAATTCTCCTTAAATGTCTAATAAGATATTATTAGTGTAGTTATATTTTTTTGCTTAGTCAATATTGACTATACAAAATTTATTAAATGTTTTTAATGAAATATATAAAAAAGTGTCGATTTAATCAAATAAAATAAAAAAGTTGGAAACCCAACCTTTATTTTTTATTCTGGAGCAGGTGACGGGAATCGGACCCGCGTAATCAGCTTGGAAGGCTGATGCTCTACCATTAAACTACACCTGCGTTGCGGTCATTATTATATAACAGACAATATTAAATAAGCAATTTTTATTTACCGCAAAATCTTTTAAGTTCGTTTTTGTTTTTATATCCAGCCGAAACATTTTTACGAACGCCATTTTCAAAATACATAATTGTTGGAACGGCATTGATCATAAATCTTTGTGAAATATTAGGAAACTTTTCGGCATCAATCTTTACAATTCTAATTTCTTTTGTAAACCCTTCTTGATCTAAATCTAATAATTCATCACTCATCATTCGGCAAGGACCACACCAGGTAGTGAAAAAATCTATTAGTACTTTGCCATTAATGATTTCCTCAAAATCTTTTTCATTCTCTAAATACTCAACCATAACAGGAACCTCCTAATAACCATATATTAACGCGAAAACAAGAATAATGACTAAAATATGCACCGGATAATATAAGTATGTTCCAATTTGGAACCATTTTTTATGAAATCCGGGTTTGTGGTTATAAAACAATATTAATAAACCTGCGAACATTGCGTAATTTTGTGTTTTATAATCCCAATAAACATAAGATGCATTTATGAAAAACACGGAATAATAAATCATAGACATTGCAACTAGGAAGAAAATATCAAACAAATTTTCCGCAACTTTTTGAGTGGTTGTTTCCGTCAAACTCCCTTTTTCAACGTGATAAAAACTTTCAAGAAACAAAGGCGCCAGAAGTTTTGCAACATAAAATCCATATATAAGTCCAACTGAATACCATCCATATTGAAGCCTTAAAAACATTGGATACCAGGTAATTACATAATGTGAGTTAAATTCAAGAGCCACAACCACAAAAGACACAATCGAAATTGCTAGTGGTAAAATCGCCAAAAGTTTCAATGGTTTTCTGTTTTGTTTTAGCGACCAAACACCAAATGCGCCGAGTATTAAATCTAGAAAAATATTACCCTCTTTTGACAACTGAAATAGGTCAGGATTATTGCTATATTCGAACACGCATAAAGCTGCAGAAATTAGTAACGCAAGAACGCCGAGTCTTAGGAAATATTTTTTTGTATTTTTTGTGTGTATTATTCCCTCTACAATCATAAAAGCAAATAAAGGAAGAGCTAATCTTCCAATGGTTCTTAAAACAGTGATTGTGGTGACATTCCATGGAGTGAAAACTTGCATGGCCGCGCCAATATGATCCAAGGTCATTGTAAAAAGAGCCACCAACTTTAAAATGAAGGAGTTGAGAAATAAAAAATTTTTTTGATTTGTTTGAGACTTTTCTAACATAGTATCAATATAAAACTTAATAAATTATTCGCGATATGCGCGATAAATGATGCAGATATTCCAAATTTCTCATAAACAAGCGTGAGAAAAAATCCGGCAATTAAATAGTTCGGGAGATTAGCTAATTCGTTAAGCAAATTAGAAGCGTTGAATTTAAAATGAATTAATGAGAAAACCAATATTGTTACTGTGTATGCAAGATACCTATTTACTCTAGATAATAAAGTGAATAAGCCAAGTCGATATGTTATCTCTTCACATATAGGTCCAAGTAATACAATCATAAAGAATGACATCGTTGGATAATTTTGGATCATATTTACTGACGTTTGTTGATTCAAACCATCAGTTACGTTATATCCTAATGATAATAAAATATTGTATAAAACTGTGAGACCATAAATTAACCCACATACGGCGATTCCAGCTACATAAGATCTCCAATCAAGAAAGTGTGAAAAAAAGTAACGAAATTTACGATTTAAACAGAATATTAATAGCAAAGCAATGAAAAGTAAAATGTAACTTAAAAAGTTAACCAAAATTGTAAATCTTGAGATATTTGTTTCATATAAAGGAAGAAAAATCACTTCAAATAAAACATTAAAAACCATTAATCCAAAGAGGCCGATTAAAAAGAACAAAAGTTGATGTAGAATTGGGAACCACGCTAATCTATTTTGATACTTTAGACCATTATTGCCTTGTCTATCAGCAAGGCAAAAAGGGCATTTTTCATACGCCTCATCAAAGTCTTTATTGCAAGAAGTACATGTAGTCTTTTTGTATAACATTTGCTTTTATTTTAACAATAAAAATATTAAAATAAAGAGAAATTATCAAACACTAATCCCATCCTTAATCAAAATAAAGGATGGAAACTGTTTCTTAATTTATATTGCAGATGGAAGTAAATTTTGATCACATTTCTCATCAATCCGAAATTAATAAAAGCAAATTTATTGCTATTTATTTTGAATTAAACGATGATACAAAGTTCAAAGAATTACTAGATCAAATTAAAAAAGCTCATCCAAAAGCCAAGCATTATGTTTATGCATATCGCGTAAAACAAAAATCTAAATCTTCTGATGATGGAGAACCACATGGTACAGCAGGGAGGCCAATCTTAGAATTTCTTTATAAGAAAGGCCTTAATAATTGTGCCCTTGTAGTTGTGAGATATTTTGGCGGAACAAAACTTGGAGCTTCTAGATTATTAAGAGCATATTTAAATTCTGCAATTGAAGTAGCTAAAAAAATCGAGGTAAAAAACAATGTCTGAATGTAATCATGATTGTGAACACTGTGGCAGTGCTGGAAACTGTGATGAAGAAATTAAAAAAGCAGTTTTAAACGATAGAAGCCACATTAAAAAAGTAATAGGTATTTTGTCCGGAAAAGGTGGAGTTGGTAAAAGTTATATCACATCTTTATTGGCTGTATCACTAAGAAGAGAAGGTTTTAAAGTTGGCATTTTGGACGCCGATGTTACAGGCCCCAGCATTCCTAAAGCTTTTGGAATCACTGAAAAAGCATATGGGGAAGATAATTTGATATTCCCTATTGAAACAAGAACCGGAATTAAGATTATGTCGAGCAATCTTCTTTTAGAAGATGATAGTGAGCCAATTGTTTGGAGAGGCGTTCTTTTAGGAAACTTGGTAAAACAATTTTACGAAGATGTTTTATGGGAAGATTTGGATTATTTGCTCATTGATATGCCACCGGGAACTGGAGATGTTGCTTTAACTTCATTCCAAATGCTTCCAATTGATGATTTGATTATTGTTACATCACCTCAAGATTTAGTAAGCATGATTGTTACAAAAGCAATAAAGATGGCAAATATGATGAAAATAAAAATTCTAGGTGTTATTGAAAATTTCAGTTATGTCAAATGCACAAAATGTAATGAAAAAATAGAGTTATTTGGCACCAGCGACTTAGAAAAATTTGCCAAACAGATGAAGTTTAATATTTTGGCAAAATTACCATTAGTTAGTGAAAATGCTAAATTAGTTGATAAAGGCAGAGTTGAAGAGGTTGTTTTACCAGAATTCGATGAAGTTGTTAATAAAGTCATGGAGGAAAAATAGATGAGAGATCTCGAATTACGTCGCTCAAAGTTATTTGATTTAATGGAAAATAACAGCGTTGCAATTGTCTACGCCGGGAAGCCAAAAATTTCCAGTGAAGACGAATTTTATCCTTTTAATGTTAACAAAAATTTCTTTTATTTAACCGGGATTTGCCAGGAAAATTCGATTTTATTATTAGTAAAAGGATTAGCAGACAATAAAAAATATTTATTTATCGATGAGTATAATCCTGTTAAAGAAAAGTGGACTGGTAAACGACTTTCAAATGATGAGGCTGCTAAAATTTCTAATATTTCAAATGTTTATACTTTAGATAATTTTGATAGCATTTTGGAATTGGCGTTAGATAACACATACGGAGAGATTAAAAATCTTTACTTAGATTTATCAAATGAATTAAAAATTGGTGATTCATATAGCACTCAAAATTTTGCAAACGATTTAAAAGAAAAATATCCAAAATTGGAAATTAAAAATATTTATCCATCATTGGTTAAACTAAGAATGATTAAGACAGAAGACGAAATCAATAACATAAAAGAAGCTATAAACTTGACCCATGATGGTATGAATGATTTGCTTTTAAATATGAAAGTTGGAATGAAGGAATATGCTCTATCTGATAGATTTGAGCAATATGGTAAAAGTCATGGTAGAGCGAAATTATCATTTTCGACAATTGTTGGATCAGGAAAAAACGCAACAGTTCTACATCACCCTTATGAACAACAAAACGAGACTATAGGGTCTGATGATATGGTTTTATTTGATTTAGGATTTCAACATAATGGATATAGCGCTGATATTTCAAGAACATATCCAATTAATGGCACATTCACAGAAAAACAGAGACTAGTTTATGAAGCGGTTTTAAATTGTAATAAAGCTGTTATTGAATATGCTCGAAAAGGTCTCACCATCAAGGATTTGCAGGATTATGCTGTGGATATTTTAAGAAACGAAGCAATTAGATTAGGCTTAATGAGTGATAATGATGACATCAAAAAATATTACTATCATAACGTTTCTCATCATCTTGGTTTAGATACTCACGATGTTTCCTTTAGAGAGCAGCCTCTTGAAGCAGGAAATGTTATAACCGTTGAACCTGGATTATATTTTGAAGAGTTAGGAATTGGAGTTCGCATCGAAGATGATGTGCTCATCACAGAGGATAAAAATGTAGTTTTATCTTCTAATATAAAAAAGGAAATAGATGATATTGAACAAATATTTAAAACTAGAGGTTAATCATGGAAAAGTATATTTTATCAATTGATCAAGGTACCACATCTACAAGAGCAATTTTGTTTAACCACAAAGGCGAATTAGTCAATTGTGTTTCCAAAGAAGTTAAATGCTTATTTCCTCGTTCTGGATGGGTTGAAAGCGATGCTGTAGAAATCTGGCTTAGTGTTTTAGACGTTGTCACCAGTGTTATGGTTCGTCAAAATATTCAACCTGATTCCATTGATTCGATTGGTATTACAAATCAACGTGAGACGACAGTAATATGGGATAAAAAAACTGGAATGCCTGTTTATAACGCTATTATTTGGCAATCACGTCAATCAGCCGATATTTGTGATAAATACGCAGATAATAAAGAACTAATCCATAAAAAAACTGGTTTGCTTATAAATCCATATTTTTCTGCTAGTAAAATTCGTTTTATTTTAGACAATATTGAAAATGGTCAGGAAAGAGCAGAAAAAGGTGAACTTATGTTCGGGACAATTGATTCTTGGATTATTTATAAATTTACTAATAATTTAGTTCATGCAACGGATGTGAGCAACGCATCTAGAACGATGTTATTTAATATAAATACTCTTTCCTGGGACGACGAACTTTGTAATTTATTTAATATTCCAAAATGCATGCTTCCAGAAGTTAAGCAAAGCAGTGATGATTATGGTTTAGTGACTTTTTTCTCTGGGAATGATGTTCATATTCGTGGTGTTGCTGGGGATCAACAAGCAGCTTTATTTGGACAAATATGTTTTGAACCAGGAGAAAGCAAAAACACATATGGCACAGGTTGTTTTATGCTCTTAAACACAGGTAAAAAACCAGTTTTTTCTAACCAAGGTTTGTTAACTACAATCGCTTGGCAATTAAATGGCGAAACAACTTACGCTATTGAAGGATCTGTTTTTATTGGTGGAGCTGTTGTTCAATGGCTAAGAGATGAACTGCATATGATATCTGATAGCGCAGAAAGTGAAACAATGGCACTGTCTTGTCATTCTCATGGTGTTTATGTTGTGCCTGCTTTTACTGGCCTTGGAACCCCTTACTGGGATGATGATGCTAGAGGAGCTGTATTTGGTTTGACTCGCGGTACAAACAATCGTGTTTTTGTTCGTGCAAGTTTAGAATCAATTGCTTACCAATGCAAAGATGTTTATGAAGCTTTTAAAAAAGAAATTAAATTCCCATTAAAATCACTTAAAGTTGATGGTGGTGCTACCGCCAACCATTATTTAATGCAATTCCAAAGTGATATTTTAAATTGCGATATAATTCTTCCAAAGTGCCTTCAAACAACGGCACTTGGTGCTGCTTATCTTGCAGGTTTAAATAGTGGATATTATAAAAATCTTGATGAAGTTAAACACGTCCATTGCATAGACTGCAAATATGTTCCTCAAATGGACAAATCTGAAGTTGATAAATTATATAAAGGTTGGAAAACAGCGATTAAAGCGACCAGAGTTTTTAAAAATTAAATGAGATTTGCTATGGAAAACAAGGAAATTAGTAGAGAACAATTTAATAAGTTAATCAATAGTCTCAATATAAAACAGCAATTAGATATAAACTTTATTTTTTCTGTTTATTCTTCTGTTTTGGACGTAGTCTCTGATATGAAAGAATCTAATTTAATAACAAAGGAAACTCCAATAAATAATATTGAAATTATTTTATATATTATTGGTGAATATATTTACACAACATCAATCCGTGAAGGTGAAAACCTTGAAAAATTCTTATCAAATGAAAATGTTAAAGAACAAATGGCAAACATTGTTGCAGATAAATATCTATCCTTATCCTTATTTAATTATAAGGAAACTAAGTATATCGATAAATATTTCCCCCCAATTTCTTCACTGAGTATTTATGTTAACTTCATGATAAATATTGTTAACAAATATGAGAAAAATTCACCTCAGACAACTTTAATTAGCGATTTGCTTAATAAATCAATAAGCATAACAAGATGTATTTTATCTTTATTAAATGATGGATATTACACTGAAGCATTTGCATCTTGGAGAACGTTACATGAATGTGAATGCACCTTGCTTCTCTTGGATAAATATAAAGATACAGCCATCGACTCATATTTAAAACATATGAAATATGGAGTTGCATATCGTGATGGTCTTGAAACGAAAGAAGCAACCGACAAGATTTTTGAAAATATTAAAAACGAGATGAAATTATATGATCTCAAAAGCAAGGATATTAAAAAATATATTGAATACGGTTGGTTAACGGCTATTCCTGATTTTTTAAATAACAAACCTATAAAATTTAATTTCAGGGATGGTTTAGAAAAAGTAGCTGGTTTATCTCAATATAGTGATAGATATATGACAAGCAGCGAAATTTTACACAGCACTCCATTGTTAATTTATTCAAATAATAAATATTTTTATTTCATTACTTTGTTATCTACTTATGAGTCATTCTTTAGATTGGAGAAAGTATTCTATTCATTTATTTCCGCAAGAATTAGCGAGCAAGCATTAAGACAATATGATGAATTAAGAGCTGTTTATTATTCTCAATTGGTTAACATTCATAAGCGTGAGGCACTTAACTTTATATCATATCAAGAATCTCAAAAACAAAAAAAATAACCGATTTTTGCGGTTATTTTTGATATTTTTCTCAAAAAATTTACAATATCAGCCCTCTAAAGATTCCTACCCAGAGTAAGAAATATGTGGTTAAGGAAATGATATCAACTAACGTCGTTGTTAGTGGTCCACACATAACTGCTGGATCTTTTTTAATTAGGCGTGCAAAAAATGGAAGCAATACGCCAATCATACGAGAAATTAATATAGTAATAAACAATGTAGAAGCAACTAATAAGCAGATTAGAGTTCGTTTATCCCAACCGATTAATCGAGGATCATTAATTTGAACAATTCCAACACCTAATTCAAACATAAGCCAACCAAAGGAGAAGACAGCAACAATCGCAGCAATGCAAGAAGCAACTCTAAATTCTTTCCAAACAGCCCTTTTCATATCACCTTTATTAAATTCGCCTAAGGCCAAACTTCTAACAATAATTGTGGTTGTCTGACCGCCAGAGTTTCCGCCAGCATCCATAATAAGAGGAGTGAATATTGATAAGATGGCTAATTTCGCTATTTCACCTTCGAAACTTGACAAGATTAAAGTGGAAAAAACTTGCAAAATCATAAGAACAATAATCCAAGGTACACACTTTAGAATTATTTTGTAAATCGGTGTTTCAAGATAAGGTGTTTCCATATTGGAAACCTTATTTAATTTTGCAATATCTTCATTGGCTTCATCAACGATAACATCAACGATGTCATCAATGGTTATAACGCCGACTAGTTTATTGTCCTTATTCAAAACAGCCATTGCGTTTAGGTCATAACGTTTGAAATCATTAGCAACGATTTCTTGGTCATCAGTTGCGTGACACGTAACAAAATCACGATTCATTATTTCTTCAACTGTCTCAGTGTCCTTGGAAAATACTAAATCATCAAGATTTAGAGTACCAATGAGATTTCTTTTCGCGTCTTTAACGAAAACAGTGTAGATGGTTTCAGCCTTTTTTCCTTCAGATCTTATTTTTTCTAAAGCTTCTTTTGCTGTTAAATTTTCGCGTAGGACTAAATATTCTGTAGTCATAACGCTGCCAGCAGTATTTTCCTTATAATTTAACAAAAAATTAATGTCTTTTCTTAATTCTTTAGGGGCGAGTTTTAAAACTCTATCAACAATACTTGCTGGGAATTCATCAAGAGAATCAACAATATCGTCAGCAAATGATTCATCAAGAAGGGCAACGATTTCTTTATCTTTAAATGCACTAATAATAGATTGTTGAGTATCAGTATTGAGCTCAGCAAAAATATCTGCCCCCAATTCGCTTCCAGCACATCTTATGACGCTCAAGGTAATTTTTTTATCCTCAAAGTCGTCTAATGCTTCAGCAACATCAATCACAGGAGTAGTGGCAAGTAACTCTTTTAAAGTAGCCTTGTCTTTCTTTTTGACTAATTTAATTAGGGTAGTTTGTAATGTCTCAATCTCTTCTTCCATACCACTATAATAAGAGTTATAGATTTAAAAAACAAACAAAAAAGCGCCCAATAAATTAGGTGTGAATTCTTAAAGTAAATTCCGGTTTCGCTCGAAATCCTGCATTTAGTCTGAG
>JAKSVI010000065.1 GCA_024408095.1 Bacilli bacterium | reverse complement strand
AAGGCTAATCACTTAACCGTGACTAGCCTTGTTTTTATAAGCAGAATGTCATGTACGCTGGAATGCAAATGATGCCATCTTCTCTAATAGATAAATTCTTAGGATGAATAATAAATGATTCTGCGATTCTATCTGAAAATTTATTTCTAAATTCGATAAGTGATGTTGTCGTATAGTTTTTAGATGATTTTACTTCAATAGGTATTATTTTATTATTTATTCTATTTCCGCATGAAATAATGAAATCAATTTCTATATCATTTCGATGCTTATCTTCATTGTAGTGTGTATAAAAATATAATTTATGACCATTTGCAGTAAGCATTTGAGCTACTGCATTTTCGAAAAACATGCCTTTATTCATTGAAAGTTTATCGTGAAGTAGCGCCGAATAGATGCTCATATTGTTTTCTATATTTTCGTTGAAAGTATGTGCTAATAACAATCCGGTATCTCCCATGTAACACTTAATTAATTTTCTTGACTCTGTTAGTGATAAGCCAACATTAGGATCTAGGCACGCAAAACATTCGTTACAAATCATAGAATCTGAAAGCCAAAAGAATGTTTCTTCATAAGGAATACCATTATTGCTAGGGTCAATGGAACTAATTCTAACTTTCTTTTCATGTGAAGACAAAAACGAAGGAATTTGGTCGAAAATTGATAACACTCTTGATTGATATATGTTATCAATCTTCAAAATATCATCTCTATACATTTTTAATATATTTCTTTTTTGAAAATCACAATCAGCAAATTGCTTTCTTTGCTCTAAAAACGCAGCGACTGCTTGGGGCATTCCACCAACCAGTAAATATTCCTTAAATAAAAACGATGCCTTTTTGTGGGCTGAATCTATAAGCGGAACTCTTTTTGAAAAACAATCTCTTATATATGGAATTAATAACGATTCACCCAAAGCCTCTGCAAACTCTTCAAAATCCATCGGGTGCATAGTTATACTTTGTTCTTCAGATGGTATTAATATATCTTTGACATTTTCTTTTATGGATATTAATGACCCGGTTTCAATATAGTCATACCTTCCATCTTTAACCAAGTATTTTATTGCCTCTCTTGCTCTTGGATATTTTTGTACTTCATCAAAAATAATAAGTGATTCTCTTTCATAAAGTGATATTCCAGTTTCAAATGATAATAGCATAAAGAAAGTATCTAAGCTATCTAGGGCATTTTCAAAAATATTCTTAATGTTTTTGGTCGCAGATGCGAAATCAATTAATATATAGCTTTTATAATTTTTCTTTGCAAATCCCTCAACCAAAGTAGATTTTCCAATTCTCCTTGCACCCTCAATTAAAAGCGCTGTTCTTCCATTCGATTTGTTCTTCCAATCCAATAGTTTATTATATGCTTTTCTTTTAAAAATCATTAACGGCCACCCCATTTCTTTGCGCAAAGTAATTATACCGCCTATATACTAAAAAGCGCAATGTATTAAATTTGAATTTTACTACATTTACGCAATGTATTTAGTG
>JAKSVI010000064.1 GCA_024408095.1 Bacilli bacterium | reverse complement strand
TGTCAACGGAAAATGAAAATGTCCCAAATTTTATTGAACATGAACTAGTGATTTACACTAGTTCATGTTCTTTATATTTTAATTTTTCTTTTTCATAGTTCACATGTTGAATCCATGCGGCTATTCGCCATGGATGATTCATTGGTGGAATCCATTTCTTTTTCTTTGGTAATACTACTTTAACGTCAAAATTATTAGAGAAATCTTTATGTTTTTTTACTTCTTTTAAAATGTAGATCTTATTATTACAGGAAGCATATAATTTTTTATTAAATGCCTCAATTATCATTATTTCCGTTCCTTTTTTATAATTAGCATATTCTTCATTTTCGTTAATTAGACGGTAATAAGTGTTTTTATATTTAATACAACATCCAGCATCAACTTTACGTATTTCAATTCTTGCAAGAATAAGATTTAATTTTTGTATAGATGGTTGTTTTTCATATACAGATTTGATATTATTTTTTAGAGAGAAGCGTTCGTTGAATTCTTTTATGAATTCAGGTAGGTATAGATTTGCTTCTTCAATGGTCGTGATATTACGAAGCTTTAATTCTATTACAAGTCGTGATTGTAATGTTTCAAAAAGTCGTTCTACACGACCTTTTGCTTGTGCAATACTTGTTGCATCAAGCTGAATTCCAAGTTGTTTACAAGCATAACCATATTGAGTATAAGCCTTATCAGATAATTTTGAATCTTTTCTTTTGTACGTAAAAACAGTTCTTTTATCAGTTAGTATTTGATGTGGTATGCCATGATTTCGAAACATTTGCATTGAGATAATGTAATAACCATTAAGAGTTTCTTGCCAATCAAAATGTAATCCTACAATTTTACCTGTAGCATCGTCAATAGCTGCATGAAGTGTTGAAATAACATCTCCAAACCATTTGTGAGGAGATGCATCCATTTGAATTTGCTCACCTTCATATTTACTACGTTCGCGTCTAGGATGGGCTTCGTGATATTTCAAAATATAGTCGTCTATTATTTCTTCAACATCGCACTCCAATTTTTCCTTTTGTTTTATAGCCTTAGCAAGAGCCTTTTTAGTAGATTTATGGCACTTCGGAGATAAAATGCCATTTTCAAGAAATATATTTCGAATTGTTCTGGCTGATACTTTTATTTGGTGATATTTAGCTAGACACTCAGCATAATGAGCAAAATTTGCACCATCGTAATAGTCAAAATATATATTCTTTATGTCATCTTTTGTTTGAGTTGAAAAAGTTGTAACGGGTTTTCTACCCCTATTTCCATGTATAAAAGCACTTTTGCCTAACTCCTTATATGCCGCTAATTTTCTGTTTATTTGTCTTATTGATAGATTTAATTTCACAGAAGCAATCTCTTTTGTAGTTTTTCCCTCAGATAAGTTTTTAATAATTTCATAAGCTTGTTGTTCATTCATTCTTAAGTTAACCTTTCTCATGATCAATCCTCCAATATAAAGTCTTGATCAATATATCATATTTTTAGGACATTTTCATTTTCCAATACTTAAGACATTATCATATTCTATTCATA
>JAKSVI010000063.1 GCA_024408095.1 Bacilli bacterium | reverse complement strand
AGTTGCTGGCTAAAGGTCATTCCAAATATGGATTTTGTGCCATCATTGATAGCACAGTCTCTATCGGCAGACAGATAGAAACACCTCTTTTTGAGCGTGCCATTGAGCAGAACGGTTGTTTCTTCCGCCAATATTCCATCGTGAGCAACGGAAAGCATATGTCAATTCCTCCAAAGGGTAAGTCACAACGAAGGGCTCTTTGTCTGAAGGATAATGTCTTTATGATAATAGAGAGCGCTTCCTCTGAATCCTATCATGATTTCTCGCAGGCACTGGAGGACTTAGGCCTTTCTGAAGCTCTTGCACTCGTTGGAGGCAATGCAGCCGTCATGTGGCGTGACGAGGCAGGAGAGTTGGAACAGAATGGCGGAATATTCGGGGACTCCTATCCGTCAGAGAATTATATTGTCTGGAGAAGGAATTAGTGATATAACGTGAGTTGAACGAAGAATAAGTCGTTGAACTCACGTTTTATTAATCTTCTGCAAACATATGCTTTGTAGGATTATTCCCTCTAAGGAATTGGTCTGCAACACTTTCCTCTGCATGTAATTGGTATTCATAACGCATCACTCCTTCAGTTCCGTTATGATTTATATCCATAGTAAGCCCCATTGTAATGCCATATTAAAAAAAGACCTTATGGTTATGCAACATATGTGGAACACGATTCATTTTGGCAGGAGAAAGACGATGCATATCACAAAATTGGGAAAAGAGATTCTCCAATTGACCATCATCTTTTTTAACAGCATCTTCCACATTTATATAACATGGAATACATACGTAGAAAGTCGAAGCTTTTTGAAACGTAATGAAATACTCCTCTCTATGTTCATCTCCAGAATAAACAAATTCTGATTTTCCTGCTTTAAATTCGTCCCAAAGTTCATTGAATGATTTACAAAATATGTTATCTGTACTATTCTTGCTCCCATCTGGACGGGAAGCAGATATAGAACTTTCCTGACTATCATCTATAACATCATTCGATTTTAGTCTTGCTTCTTCTTTTTGTCTATTATTATTCACAAGATACAGATACAATCCTCGAAAATCATAACATGGAATGCCTTCTTTCATTGTCAAGGCAAAAAACCGCTTTATAATTGTCATTACTGGGGAATTTTAAACATAATATTCACCTTATTTTTGGAAAATTCATCATATTTTGAGAAAAACAATATCAAAATATTTTTATTGTTATTTTTTATTCGTATCTTTGCTAACGAAATTGAAACACTTATAAACAACATGAATTGCAATTATATAATGCAAGAAAATGATTTGGGAGTCAGATATTGGAGTGATTTCAAGAGAGAGGCATCCATAATGCATTCGTAAATCCTTTCATGTAGAAGTAAAAGAAAAATAAAATGAAAGTTATACTCTATATACTATGTGCGGTATTGATTATCGCATCCTGTTCTACTCGCAAATCTCAGTCTTTGCCAGAATCGTATACCAATAGAGACGATCAGGCACCCAATGACACGATGTATTAAAAAATAGCAGTATGAACAAAGAAATCAAAATCAAGGTATGGCACATTCTTCTT
>JAKSVI010000062.1 GCA_024408095.1 Bacilli bacterium | reverse complement strand
TTCTTTTCTCATATTCATTGTCCTCCAGAGAATGTTTTCAATTATATCATTATTTTATATATAAGACACCAAACATCAAAAACAATTGAATATTTGCTTTGTTTTATCTTATATTTTTCTTGATTGAATAAGAATATAGCACGTGCTATAATCTTGGTATGAAAAGTTATAATATTGCAAAAGATTGCAAAGCAATCCGCACTATGTTAAAAATGTCACAAACTGATTTTGCAAAAGAAATTGGAGTGTCTTTTTCAACAATTAATAGAATTGAAAATAATCGCTTTGCGCCATTAGAAAGTACAATTGAGAAAATATATACATTAGGGTATAAATCAGAAAATAAAAATCTATTTATCAACAAAGCAAAAAGCTCAGTGTATCTGGATGAGTACAAAGATGTTCTTTTTCATGGAACAGACGTAGATATTGATGGCGAATTAAATTTAGATCATTCGCGAGACAAAATCGATTTCGGCAAAGGATTCTATACTGGAACTACTTATGAATCAACAAGAGACTTCGTCTCATTTAAAAATAAAATAAGCGTTTATGTATTTAAATTTAATCCTAAAGGCTTATCTATTTATAACATGGATGTTTCTTTAGAATGGGCATTAGCAGTTTCGTATTATAGAGGAATGCTTAAGGAATACGAAAATAGCAAAAAATTAAAAGAATTAATTATGAAGATAGAATCATATGATGTTGTAGTAGCTCCAATAGCAGACAATGCAATGTTTGACTTAATAAATCAATTTGCTAGAGGAGATATAAGCGATATTCAATTATCGTATGGAATGTCAGCATCTTATCTAGGAATGCAGTATATATTTAGAAAAGGAAAAGCTTTATCGCATCTAGAATTTATTGATCGATTATATGTTTCAAGCAAAGAACATGAAGATGCAAGAAAAAATAAAAATGATGCTAATGACTTAGGATCATCCAAAGCAGAGATGTGCGTTAAAGAACATAGACATCAAGGAAGATATATAGAGGATATTCTTTATGAATAATACTTTTATATATAAAGCAGCAGAGTATCAAGGTGAACTCTTTAGAAAATCAATTTCTAGATTCAAGTGTTCCTCCTATTATTTTATGTGGAGATTTCTTACAAGTGAGACAATTACTTTTTTGGATAAAGATGTAACATCATTTTCAAAATTTAATGATGAGTATGTACTTGATTTATTAAATCTAGAAAATCCAAGTGTTAATGAAAAAGAGGGAGAAAAAATAAGTCAAAAAGTTCTTTATTGGATTGGTTTTATATATCGTTTCCTCTGTGCATCATATAACTACACATCAAATTATGCTTTCAAAATGATTAAACCAACAGAAATGGTGGAGTTATACAATTCATTACATACTCAATCTCCAGAATATGCAGTGGATTTCATTAAAAATACATACGACAACATCGACAAAGAGTTTGATACATTGATACGAAAAATGTATCTATAAAACATCACTAAAAATATCAATAAAGTGGGTTGCAAAAGCAATCCATTTTTTTGTTACGTAGATCACAAATTTAAGATGTGTCAAGTTATGAACCCCCTAAAAAATAAGGTCGAT
>JAKSVI010000061.1 GCA_024408095.1 Bacilli bacterium | reverse complement strand
GATTAGGCAGTTTGCTTAATCCTGAATATTACGAAGCCGAAAGACAAAGAAGATCAACTTATAATATTTCTCGTATTCAAAAATTATTTCGAGAAGATGAGAATTTTATATATTTGCCGAGAGGATGTTATGAATCTTTGGTTAAACTTTTAAATTATTTTGAAGTTAAAACAATTATTAAGGATAAAACAAAACGCGGTTCTTGTAATTTGGAAGTTGAATTTAAAGGCGAATTAAAACCTGAACAAGAATTTGGACTAAACAAATTGTGTGAATTTAATACTGGTTTATTTGTTGCGCCACCTGCATTTGGAAAAACAGTAACCGCAATTTCTTTAATTTCGCGTTTGAAAACTAGCGCACTGATAATTGTTCCAACAATTGCTCTCCTTAAACAATGGATAACAAGATTGAATGAGTTTTTAGATGTCAATTATGAATATAAAAAAGAAAAAGATAAGTTTGGGCAATATTGTGGAACTAAGAAGAAACTCACTTATAAAATTGATGTGGCTAGCATTGATTCATTAGTTGATGTAGAAGATGAAAGCATTTTTGCCAAATATGGTTTGATTATTTTTGATGAAGTTCATCATGTCGGTGCTATTAGTTATGAGAAAGTTGTTAGAAAATGTGCTAGTAAATATTTGTATGGTTTTACAGCGACACCAAAGAGAAGCGACAGAAATGAGAAAATAGTGTATAAAATGCTTGGTGATATTAGGTATCAATATAAAGAGCAAAATAGTTTGTTGTCCAAGGTGCTTATTCCTGAATTTACATTTTTCACATTTAATACAATCGATAAGAACACCGCATATTCTGATATGATTGGGTCTTTATTAAAAGATGAAACAAGAAATAGTATAATTAGTGAAAAATTGCATAAATCGATTAAAGATAAGAAAAATATCCTTGTTTTAACAGATAGAATTGAGCATATTAACATTCTTAAAAATATGCTTTCGGATGTCGAAAATGTTTTTGTTATAAATGGACAAATGAATCAAAAAGAAAAGAATTTGTTTTACGAATCCCTTTTAAATACGGATGATGGCTTTGTAATTCTTTCTACAGGAAAGTATGTTGGAGAAGGTTTTGATGAAAAAAGATTGAATTGCTTGTATATAATTTCACCTTTTAGGTGGTCAGGTATGCTTGAACAATATGTTGGTCGTATTCAAAGGTTTTTGGATTCTAAAAAGGAAGTTGAAGTTCACGATTTTATTGATGTTAATGTTGGGTTGTTCGCAAATATGTATCACGAAAGACTTAGAGGTTATAGAAGGCTTGGATATGTAATAAATTCAGACGAAATGATTTTTGAAAAGAAAATATATTCTTTGAAAGATTACAAACAAAAACTTTTAGATGATATTGATAATGCTAAAGAAATAATTTTTGTGATTAAAAATTTTGAAGAAGATGCCTTTAAAGAATTATTTATCAAACCAGAAATTACTGAAATTTATTCTTTTGATGAAAACTTTATATTAGATCAGGCAAAATTAGAAAAGCATGTTACAACCGACATAAACGCGATAATAATTGATAAAAAGATAATTTGGTATGGTGGATTGAATCCATTCATTTTAAATAAATATGATGAGTCAATTATGAGAATTAATGATAAATCAATCGCCGAAAATTTT
>JAKSVI010000060.1 GCA_024408095.1 Bacilli bacterium | reverse complement strand
AACAAAAAGCAGGCTATTACGTGTGTCCTAATTGTGGGGAAAAATATATTCCAACGCACAAAAATGTTTTATTTTCATTACATATTAATAGAACTAGATATATGAAATGTCCTAATTGTGGGAAAAAAGGATGGCACAAAAAATTATTAGCAAGAGCAAATAAACACGTTAATGAGGGTGTTGCCACTTGCAAAATAAGCTGAAGTTAGTTTACTAAATTATTTTATAGTATTTGAGAACATGTGGTGCCACTTTTTGATAAGGGGGTGCCTTTTGTATCATTCCTGTCCATTTATCCCAAATGTAAATTACAGTATCGGTACAAATCGGTACTGTTTTCTTTTATAATGATATTTGTTTGTTGGGGGGGCTTATATGATAAAAATCGCTTTCTTTGATACACATTCCTACGATAAAGATTCCTTTAAAAAAATTGCTGATGAGAACATTTCAATTACTTTTTTTGAGACGAGGCTTAGCAAGCAAACAGTAAATCTTTGTAAAGGCTATGATGTTGTATGTGTTTTTGTTAATGATGATGTTAGTAAAGAAGTTGCAAATCAACTTTACGAAAACGGTGTTAAATTGATTGCTTTAAGGTGTGCTGGTTATAACAATGTGGATTTAACTGCATGTTTTGGAAAGATACATGTCGTTCACGTTCCTGCCTATTCTCCGAATGCTGTAGCCGAACATACAATGGCTTTATTACTCACATCCATAAGAAGAATTCACAAAGCATACAACAGAACTAGAGATTATAACTTTTCACTAGAAGGGATGACGGGATTTAACTTAAATGGAAAAACTGTCGGTGTAATCGGAACAGGACGCATTGGTCGTATTTTTGCTGATATTTGCAAAGGTTTTGGAATGAACGTTTTGGCGTATGATAAATTTCCAAACGAATCTTATGGATTAAATTATGTTTCAATAGAAACATTATTCAAAGAAAGTGACATTATCTCACTTCATTGTCCTTTGACCGATGAAACAAAGCATCTCATTAATAGTGATTCGATCAAAATGATGAAAAAAGGTGTTGTTATTTTAAATACTTCTAGAGGTGGTTTACTAGATGCTGAAGCTTTACTAGAAGGAATTAAAGAAAGAAAAATCGGCGCTTCATGTCTTGATGTTTATGAGGAAGAAAGCGATATATTTTTCTCGGACAAATCAGGTCATATTTTAAATGATGAAGTCTTAGCAAGACTCATTTCTATGCCTAATGTTATAGTCACTTCGCATCAAGCTTTTCTAACAACTGAAGCATTAGATAATATTGCTGAAACAACAATTGAAAATATAAATTCTTATTTTAATAATGACGAGCCCGTTAAGAACGAATTATGTTACTGCTGTGGAAATATGGATAGGTGTCGAAAAGAAAGAAAAGCAAAATGTTTTTAGATGATTATTAAATAGGCGGTCCACAATTTTCGGAAGTGGTCCATCGTACTATTTATAGTGTGAACATACAAGAAAATTAGAGATGCATTTAATTGCATCTTTTTATTACTTTGTTATAATCTAAGAGTCAAGAGGGATGGGAGACATAAAAAGACCACCCAATAGATCGGGCCAGAGATCTAAAACACTGTCCTAGTAGTGGTGGCGCACCTTAAAACGCTTTTTTTATTGCATATGCAGATCTCATTTAAGACAAAAGTAAGGAATCAATTAGTTGAAGCAGCAAAAAGTTATTCAAAATTGTTAAATGTA
>JAKSVI010000006.1 GCA_024408095.1 Bacilli bacterium | reverse complement strand
TTTTGTCGTATAAATCATTTTTCTCTTGATTTATTAATAGTTAAATTCTCCTTTACAAATATAATTTACTCGTATTTTTTTACATTTCCACACATAAATAAAATTGATTCTATCTATATTCATAACATTTTGTTATTTTTGTAAATAAAAAAATGCTTTTCATATTTATAATATGGGTTATTATTTATGCAGAGGGATTTTTTATGAAGCATTTAATAATAATTAATCGTTCTTCAGGAGGAGAAAACACGAAAGCTAATCTTTCTGAAGAAATTCTTGCAAACTTTAAAGGACTTGATTATGAGGTTTATCTAACTACTGGTCCCAGAGAAGTTATTCCTTATTTAAGAAATTATTTTAAAAAAGAAACAAAAGAAACCGTTAGGGTTTACGCATGTGGAGGAGATGGCACAGTTCATGAGGTTGTTAATGGATTGGTCGGCATACCAAATGCTGAACTTGCAATCTTAGCAGTTGGAACTGGCAATGACTTTGTCAAAATCTATGGCGGAGAAAATAAATTCCAAAATTTCAAGACCTTAATCAATGGAAAAACTCA
This sequence comes from Bacilli bacterium, assembly GCA_024408095.1. Taxonomy (GTDB): domain Bacteria; phylum Bacillota_I; class Bacilli_A; order RFN20; family CAG-826; genus JAKSVI01. Next base: position 61,281 of record JAKSVI010000006.1, on the reverse strand, counting down.
ATTAATTGATTTAAGTAAAATTGAAGGAGAAAAATTAATAGAACCTTGGTACAGCATTAATGTTATTAACTTTGGATTCGATGCTATTGTCGGCGCTGTAGGCAATAAATATAAAAAGATGGGAAAAGATAAACCATACGATAAAGCATTTAAAGTCGCAGTCCTAAAAGGAAGATATAACAAAATCAAGGTTTTTGCTGATGACATGCCTTTAAATCATAGGCACATGCTCTTATGCACTATCAGCCAAGGGCAATATGTTGGTGCTAGATTTAAATGCGCACCAAAAAGTTCTAATACAGATGGCTTAATGGATGTTTGTTTAATTAAATGTATGTCATTCCCACACTTTGGAATGATTGTAAATACATATACCGAAGGTAGATTATTAGATAAACCACATCCATATGTTAGTTATGCACAAGCTAAACAAGTAAAAATTCTTGCTCCAAAAGATATAGATATTTGTATTGATGGAGAAATGATTAAAGGTAAAACATTCACAGTTAGTGTTGTTCCAAAAGCTATCAAATTAGTTATTCCTGAATAATATATGATTATTACACTAAGCACAGTTTTAGCTAGTATCGTTTTAGCTGTTGTTGGCAGTCTAACATTTTGGCCTGTTCAACATGGATATGATTTTTATAAACCACTTGTTTTATTTATTGCTGGATTAGTAGTAATTTTATTTATTTGGTGGTGGGTTGTAGCCTTAATAGGTCACTGCTATAGCCAAACAAAAGAACGTGAAAAACCCAGCAAAAACGCCTTATTTTGGTTAAGAGAAGGTATTATTGTAAGTAATCATATATGTGGTGCTTTATGCAAGGTTATTGGCAAAAATATGCTTCCAAAAAATGAAAGATTTTTATTAGTTTGCAATCATGTCAGTAACTTTGATCCAATGCTTTTAACTGAAAAATTAGCTAAAAGGGAATTGGTTTATATTACCAAACCAGAAAATCTTAAAATTCCAATTGGAGGCAAACTTATGCTTCCAAGCTGTTATTGCACTATTAATAGAGATGATCCAATTCAATCTCTTGGAGTCATGAATAAATGCATTAAATTAATTGAAAACGACTATGCCAGTGTTGCGGTATACCCAGAAGGAACAAGGCATCATGATGGTCAACTTGGTGAATTTCATGAAGGCGTATTCAACATCGCTATAAAAAGTAAGGCTCCTGTTGTTGTCACCACTATAAAAAACAGTAATAAAATTGCAAAAAGAGCTCCTCGTAGAACACTAACAAAATTAGAAATTGTAAAGGTCATTCCGTTTGAAGAATATGATGGAATGACAGCAAAAGCATTAAGCGATAAAGTTAGAGGCTTAATGTTAGAAAACTTAGCACAATAAGAGCATCTCTAGGAGATGCTTTCTTTTAATCTCTTTTTCTTGTACGCGTAATTTATTAATAAGAAGATAAGGAAAACTATAATCGAATATAATAAATAACCAGCAAAATCAATTAACACATCTGTAAATGTTCCTGCTCGTCCATCAGTAAATAGTTGAATTATTTCAGATAAACCAGCAAAGAAAAATCCACTTCCAGAACTTATTAAAAAACAAACCAATTGCTTTTAAATTTATCTTTTAAAAAGAAAATAAGTGAAAGAATGGTAAATATTCCTGAAACCCCAAATAAAGAGAAATGGCCAATAAATTTTCTCATAAATGATAAATAATTTGGATCACTTGTATCTATTGGATGAGATGGAACCATTGTATTAATAGCATCCCCAATTGCTTGACTAACACCAGTTGATTGCATTCCACTAGCACCACCAGGAGTTCCGGCCTCAACTAATATAAAGATATTAGTCGCTAAAGCAAATATTCCAAACAATAAACCAATAACAAAATTTTTCTTATTCATACAACTCTATTGTAAATAAATATTTTTTAAAGTGCTATACTATTTCATATGTCAAATGATGAAATACACAATCTGCTAAACATGATACTAGGCGAAGGCTCTTCAATCATCTCTCCTTTAATGGGTGGAATGATGAATTCATCTTTTGTTGTACAAGATAAAAACAAAAAGAAATTTGTATTATATATTCCAACCGAACAAGCTAACGAGATGGTAGATAGATTTTTGGAAAGAGATAACCAGCGAATTGTTATAGAATTAGGCATAACATCTAATAATGTCTATTTTGATCCTAATACAGGTATAAAAGCAAATGAATATATTGAGGGCCAATCCTTAGATAAAGTTGATTCATGGAATTATAGTGAAGTTGCAAAAATATTTCATACTCTTCATTCATCTAAAAAAGTCTCAAATTCGGACTATCAACCATTCAAAAGATTTGTTTTAGAATATGAGAAAAATGCATTAATTTATGTGAAAAACCATGCAAATCCCTATTTAAATTTAAGAAATTATCTTTTTTCTCATAAAGAATATCTTGAAAAAAGGGCATTAGTTTTCTCGCATAACGATGCACAAAGAAGTAATATCATAAAAGGCGAAAATTCCTATCATTTAATTGACTTTGAATTCATGGGTAACAATGATGAAATTTATGATATTGCTTGTTTCGGTAATACAAGTGTTGAAGAAGGCAGAAAACTTCTAGATGCATATTTTGATAATAAGCCATCTAATGAACAAATTAGAGTTTATTACTTGTGGAGAATATTCATTTCTTTACAGTGGTATAACGTTGCATTAACAAAACATTATAGAGGCGAAGGTAAAATTCATGGATATAATTTCATGGATGTTGCTACATTCTTTTTAAATAACGCTCTCGAAGCTTACGAAAAAGTGATAAAGTTATAATATGAAAATTGCAATTGTTGGATACGGACACGTTGGTAAGAGCGTTCATAAATTGTTCCCTGATGCTATTATTTATGATCCTTATTTAAATATAGGCAAAAAATCAGATTTAAAAAATCTTGATGCTTTATTTATTTCGGTCCCCACTCCTAGTTTACCAGATGGTAGCTGCGATACCTCTATTGTTGAAAGTGTAATACGCGAATTTGATTCTGATTTATTTATAATTCGAAGCACTGTAATTGTTGGATTCACTGATGAAATGGTCAAAAAATATCATAAAAACATAGTATTCCAACCTGAATATTATGGAGAAACCAAAAATCATCCATACGCTGATGAGAGTAAGATGTCCTGGATAACTTTAGGTGGAACAAAAGAAAGTGTCTCTAAAGCTCGAAAAGTTTACAAAGATTTTAAGGGCGAAATATATGAGAGCACTTCAAAAGAAGCTGAAATGGCAAAATACATGTGTAATTCGTTCTTAGCTACTAAGGTCACATTCTGCAATGAAATTTTTGATCTTTGTGAAAAATTAGATATTAATTACGATAATGTTAAAAATCTATTTATGTTAGATAATCGAATTGGCAAGAGCCATGTAGATGTATACGAAAATAATCGAGGTTATGGAGGAAGCTGTTTTCCTAAAGATGTAAAAGCCTTAATTAAACTAATGGACAAAGTTAAAAGCGAACATAAATTAATAGCTTCAGTTCATGAGGCAAATGAAGAATTAAAAAAGAAGAATTAATCGTTCTTCTTTTTCTTTTTAAATAATGAGGTAATTTTATCTACAACTAATCGTAAATATTTAACATATAAAGGAATTAAAAATATAACAATAAACATAATAATAGTTGGGAGAATCATACTTATTGAATAATTAGCAATATCAAATTTTTTATCTAGAAGAGTAATTAAGAAAAATAATCCAATACCAGCTCCAGTACCGACAATTAATGTGACAACGTGGCTAATGGAGGCATAAATCCATTTTCTTTTAAGATTTTTGTCATCTTTATGTTTAAAGAAATCAAACATATTAATTTCAAAAATATAAAGTATTACAGAACATATAACTAATCCTGCAATAAAAAACCCACCAACAGTATAATTAGCAAATGCAAAATAATATGGAGTACTCAAAACGAATGCAATAACACCTAAAATTGGGATTAATAATACGGCGAATGTTTTGATATTTAATTTAAAATAAGATTTGAGTGCCATTTTGTGATTATCAAACTCTTTAAATTCAATGAAACCATCATCATAATAATTTAATTCACCACTAGGTGCTTCAGCATTTGATTTTTCAGAACTAAATTTTTCAGCAACTGGCTTTTCAATAACCGCCTCTTTATCTAAAACAATGCAAACTAAATTTCCAAGCTTCTCTGATTTAAATATCACATCATCGTTCTGAATATTTACCTTATTATTTTTATCAATTAAAACATAGTTTGCGGACTCTTCAATTAAAATACTAAGAATTTTATCAATCTTAGAAGCGTGTTCTTCGTTATTTGATGGGACAATATCTTTTAAGATAAGCAATTTAGTTTTAAGTGATTCAACCTTTTGTTTCTTTTCATCACTCTTTACTACAAATATAGATGCAATGACGGCACTAGAAGAATTAATAGTTAAAGAAAATATCGACGACTGCTCATCATCCGTAGTAGGAAAGAATGAATAACCATCAATATCAATTTTGCCATCTTTAATTGCTAATTCCTTTAAAGATAATAAATCAAAAATGATTTTATCGTTATAATCAACTAAATTTAGTCCTTTATTGAACGTGTTGTTATATTGATGTTTTTCTTTATTAAGAAATAAATTTGTAATCTCTATCATGCTGCTTATTATATCATATATTTTTTTATTAAAATAAAATTTATTGTATAAAAAAGGTTGAGACAATGTCTCAACCTTATTAATTAATTTATAGATACTATCTATAAAAAACCATTGAAATAATTCTTCTTTGGCCAGAACCTACAGTAAAAGAAACTTCGTTAGCTTCACCAGTCCAAGTACCTGAAGCTTTATCGCCTACATAAGTTCCTGCTGTTATATCCTTAAATGTGCCATCTTTGTCACTATCAAAAACAAATTCAACCTTTGTTAGACCCTCACAAGTAATCTTTAAAGTATTAACATTATATAATCTAACGGATCCTCCACCAGAGGTATAGTAAGCAGGTTGGGTGCCTTTATTTTTGATAAAGGATAACTCGACCTTACCATCAGAACTAGTCCAGGAATTAACGGCATCTCCATTAGTCCATCCTTGTTCAGAAGCAACAAAACTAATTGTTTCTGGTTCTTGTTTTTCTTTAACATTAATACTAGCTGAGGCGGATTTTGTAACCTCACCAGCAGTATAAGAGATGGTGAAATCTAATTTACCAGCAACTGCGAGAACAGAACCTTCTAACTCATCTGAAACAACATAAGAACCATAAGGCACAACGGCGGTATCTCCATTTTCATATTCAGCAGTAACCACGATACTTTCTGTTGTGAACACATCGCCAACAAACCATTCTTTTTCGTTAAATACTGTTAAGTCTAATTTTACAGCAGTTAAAGGTCCTCTAGCATCCTCTTCAACAGTAAAAACAAAAGAATCTGTAATTGATGTTGATGATTTATAACCAAGTTGAACAGTATATGTGCCAGCTTCCATAGCTCCGGCACCGCCATCGCTAAGTACAGTTAAATCAGCTAAATCACAAGCTTTAACAATACTATTACCGAAAGTTACATTGGCTGTAACACAAGCCATAACTTCTTCAAAAGTATTAGTTGTATAGAATTTCATTGATTCAAGTTCAGTTTTATTTGTAATCTCTAATTTGTTTGCTGTTAATTTCTCTAAATAACATGGGGAACCAATTTGAGTTTTTCCATTATAGGAGGCAATAACGCCCACAAGCATAATTGGATCACCTGCTTCTAGTTCAAAGAAAGCATTAACAACTTGTGCATCAACACAATTTTTAATATAAACTTCAATCTCTTTACCATCAACTTCAACAATTGCGGTGGAATTTGATCCAGGTTGACCTGTTATAGATTTAAATATACCTTCAACTTGAATTGGTCTATTTGTGAATAAATTTGTCTCACTTGTAGTGCCAGTTGTAAGTGAATCCCATGTGTCTTTATTAAAGATGTAAGGAACAGGGTCTACAAATGATGCTGGCTTTTTAGAATAAATGTTAAGTTCACCATTGCTAACATCAATTTCTGTTGTTCTATTTGAACTATAGAATGATTTTGAACCAGTTACTTCAATATAATCGCCGATTTTTACATCTTTGTCTTCATATTTATATACCTGAATAGCGTATTCGCCACTAGCAATGAAAATACCTTGATATGGATTCTCTTTAAACAATGAAACAACTTGTCCTACGACTGTTGCGTTATCTCCAACACTTAACTCTTTAATAAAACTTTCAATAGAGGTGATTTCTTTTTCATATCCGCAAACATCACAGACACCATCTACGAAATTATGTGGTTCTAATTCTGTTTCAAATCCACATTGATCGTTACAAGAAACCCAGTGTCCATCTTCAGTCTTATTCACAAAAATAGTGTGATGTCCGATTGTACCATCTTTGATAGTTCCACAAACTTCACATTCTTCCCAGTGATTATGATCATCATAACCATTTACGAAAGAGCAATCACCATAGCCACCTTCTACGCCATCATCTTCAGTAGCCAAAACTAAACAATCTTCACAGAAATGCATATGATGTCCTTGTGCATCATGTACATAATCTTCGCTCCAAGTGTGACCTGTTGCAGGTATTGTAACGAGCTTATAAGCACCACAAGCTAAACACACATATATTGCAGATCCTGGAGTTGTACATGTCGCTTCTGTAACAACTAAGTATGGAAACCAAGAATGAGCAGATAATGTTGTTGAATCAACATCTCCACATACTGAACATTCAACCCAGTGATTGTCGTTATCAACTCCAATATCACTGTAATCATGTCCTTTTGGTTCAATTACATTAACGATTCGTTTTCCACAAACTTCACATTCATAAGTAATTGAGCCTGCTTCAGTACATGTTGCTTGAACTATTACTGGATCGCCGAAAGTATGTTCTTCTTTGTCCATGATGTAATTATCATTACCAGTACAAACATGCCAATGTGAACTTAAGTCATTATGCCATTTTCCATCAGCAGTATGTGTATGGACTGGGGCTTGACCACAAGAGGCAAGAGGCAATGTTAACATAGCTAAGCAAACTAATTTAAGAAAACTTTTTTTCATAATTTTGCCTGTTATCTAATTAAGATAACTTATCCTTTCTTTATTTTAGATTATTCTATATAAATTTTTTTATAAATAAAAGAAAATAATTACAAAATATAGTTCTGACTCTTTTTTGTAAAAAATATTTGTTAATTTAAAAATAAGGATAATATCAATTTATTTTTCGTTTTTCTAAACATTTCTATAAACTTGTGCTAATATCAAAGTCGCAAGAATTATGGACAGTACAGAAACTTTGATTATTCAAACACTGGATAAAATAAGACATTTTTTACAAAAAGATGGAGGAGATTGTGAATTTGTCTCCTTTAAAGATGGCGTTGTGTATGTCAAAATGAGAGGCGCTTGTCAGGACTGTGCATACGCAAATGCTGACATTAAGGAATTAGTAGAAGTTATATTACAAGAGGAAGTTCCAGGTGTTATAGAAGTCCGTTTGGCAGATTAATTCTTGGGGTATAGCCAAGTGGTAAGGCATCGACCTCTGAAGTCGACATTCCCTGGTTCGAGCCCAGGTACCCCAGCCAATAAAAAAAGAGCCTAGCTCTTTTATTTTTTTATTATAATAAGAAGTTTTCCATACGATTTATTACTAAATATCCGTCTCTATTATAAACATCTTTCCTATTATATTTGATGGGAGTTCCATCAGGCTTAAGAAACAGTCCACCGGCTTCTTCAACGATTATTTGACAAGCCGCTGTATCCCATTCTTTTGTATTAGGAGACATACGATAAGTTATCTCAGCCATACCTTCTGCTATACGACATGGTTTTAAAGACGAACCTATCTTTTCTACATGCTTAATTTTATCTTTATGTTTCTCGATTAACGCCATTTCTTTTTCATTAGAATGGAATACACTGGTGAGCACTGTTAAATCTGAAATTTTGTTATTTACCTTGAGTTTTGCAGGGTTTTTACCTAAATATTGCACAAAACTTCCGTTTCCTTTACTTGCAAAATATATCACATTTAGTGCAGGGGCCATTACCACTCCAACTACCAATTCATGTTTGTATGCTAGAGCAATGTTTGTTGTAAATTCATCATCTTTAGCAACAAAATCTTTTGTTCCATCAACTGGATCAATAATCCAAACCAAATCATTGTTAAGTCTATCTAAATTATCATCGCTCTCTTCAGTTAAAAAAGCATATGTTGGGAATCTTTCTTGTAAATATTCTCTTATAATTTTATCAGCTGTTTTATCAGCATTAGTGACAGGCGAATTATCATCTTTAATTTCAACGTCAAATCCAGATTGGTAAATCTCCATTATTTTCTTTTTTGCTAATTCAGCAGCTTCAATTGCCGCCTTAAGTTCTTTTTCCCACATATTTATAAAAGTTCCTCCAAGTCACTTAATACGTTTTGAATTAAATCCTTTGTTACAGTAGATCCTGCTGCAAGGGCGTGTCCACCGCCATTATATTTGCAAGCAACATCGTGAATCTCAATATTTGAACTTCTTATTTCTAATTTAAATAAGCCATTTTGATCTTCTACGAATGAGGCAATTATTGGATGACCTTTTACATTGCTTAAAAGATTAATAGAATTGCTACATTCTTTCATCGAAGAACCAAGTTGTGTGATTTCTTCTTGAGCCAAAATGTAATATAGAATACCTTTCTTGCTTATTTGGTAATGAGACAAAATATATGCTTTAACTTTAAGGCTGCTTTCGTTAACTTGACTCAATGAAGCGATTAACTTAGATGGCTCTGCTCCATTATCGCAGAGATAGGCTGCATCCCTAAATGACATTGCAAAATCGCTTGAAAATCTGAACCTATCAGAATCTGTTAATGTACCAAAAAACAAGGGATTTGATACACTTTTATCAATCGGAAGATTATTTTCTTGAATAAAATGTGTGATTAATTCGCAACAAGAATTACATGTTGTATCAACTACTTGTGGACCTTCTGTAAATGTATGAGCGTCAATATGATGGTCAATCTTTGCAAACGCTTTAGCCTTACTTAATTTTGAAGAAAGTTCCATTCTACCAATATCATTACCATCTAATAAAATGCCTAGTGATGATTCGATAATTTCATCACTAACAGCATCTATCCGTCCTAGTAAATCAAAATATGCTGGTAGTCCACTACCGACTGCAAATATCTTTTTATAAGGATATTTTTTTCTTAAACAATTTCTTAAACCTATTTGAGAGCCAAAACAATCGCCATCAGGAAAAACATGTCCATGAATTGTTATGACATCATATTTTTCAATTTGTTCAAGAATTTTTTCAAACATTAATAGACACCATTAGATGAGTCATTATCTTTGTTTTCATCCTCTTCGAGCTCTGTTTCTTCTTCAGCATCATCAGATTTTTCTTCAGGCTCTTTGAATGCATCGTTGTATTCTTTTTCTTCTGCATCCTCTTCTTCGTCGCCATCGCCTTCTTCAACATCTGAGTACACATCTCTCATGTCGATATGAACTTTATCAAATGTATGTCTTACTCTAAGATCCCAAATATTTTCTCCGAGAGTAACAAATCTTCCATCTAACATAAGATTAGAATAGAAACGACCAACTCTTTGCATAGCTTCTTCATCTGAGAGTCCGCTTTCTTTCTTCACATAAGCCCATAATGCTTCAAATGTGACTTCTTTTTTGCTTTTTGATAAGAAATCATAAGCAAATTCAATTAATGATTTTGACATAGTCAATTCTCCTTCTTACCTACATATGGCTTGGGGCACTAACGCCGACAAGATTTAAGGCATTTTCTAAAACAATTTTGCTCGCTTTGCAAAGTGCAAGACGAGATGATGTGACGGATAAATTGTCACGATCTATTACTCTACATTCGGTATAAAAAACATGAACCAATTCCGCTAAAGAATGAATGTAGTTTGTAATCTTATATGGTGCTTTTTCATCACTGGCCTCTTTCACAACATTTGGCCAATTTTGTATAAATTTTAATAAATTAATTTCACTTTTCTCTTTTAGGTTTTTCGCACTAATATCAATTTCAATATCGCTTGAATTATCTAAAACTGAGCATAATCTAGCATGTGCGTATTGAGCATAATACACAGGATTTGTTGAGCTTTGTTCAACAGCAAGGTTCATATCAAAATCAAGATGGCTAGTTGAGGCTCGCATAGCAAAGAAATATCTGGCAGCGTCAACTCCAACATCTTCGCAAAGTTCACGTAAGGTATATGCGTTACCAGTTCTTTTACTAGCTTTCATTTCTTCTCCATCTTTCATAATCCTAACCATTTGAATTAATGAAACGTCAAGAACATCTTTGTCATATCCATGCATCATTAATGCGCTCTTCATACGATTAATATATCCATGATGATCTGCTCCCAAAACATCGATTAGTTGATCAAATCCTCGACTCAATTTATTACAATGATAAACAATATCCGGGAGGAAGTATGTATATTCTCCATTACTCTTAACAACTACTCTATCTTTATCATCTAAGAAGTCAGTGGTCTTTAAAACAAGGGCGCCTTCTTCTCTATATAAATGGTTGCTCAAATATTCCAATTCTTTCTCAACAGCTTTGTTACTTCTGATTTTCAATTCTGAAGAAAATATGTCAAATTTGACGCGAAAAACCTGCAAATCTCGATTAATTTTCTCAAGTTCCAAATCTTGACCGCGTCTCATAAAATAGGAAACTGGGTCTTCCATTTTGAGAGCTTCATCGCCAATTTCATCTTTAATAATTTTTGCTATATCAATAATATCTTGACCATGATAACCATCTTCAGGAAGATTAAAATCTAATCCAAAAAGTTCACGATATCTGGCATAAACACTTTCACCTAAATGCTTAATTTGACTGCCAGCATCGTTAATGTAATATTCGCGTGTAACCTCATATCCAGCAAATGATAATATTCTACAAAGCGAATCACCAATAGCAGCACCTCTTGCGTGCCCAACGTGTAAATCACCGGTTGGATTAGCAGAAACAAATTCAACGTTTATTTTCTTTCCGTTCTTAGGTAATGCTCCATAGTTATTATCGAGTTCTATGACAGTCTTTACAATGCTTTGAAGTGAATCTTTTTTAAGAAATAAGTTAATGAATCCAGGTCCAGCAATTTCAACCTTATCAATTCCGGACATATCTAAATTTGATAATATTAAATTTGCAACTTCTCTAGGTGGCTTTTGAAATTCTTTACAATATTTCATTGCGACATTAGTCGCGTAGTCACCATGAGATGAATCTTTACTATTCTCAATTACAATATCGTCAACAGTTAAATTAACGCCCATTTTTTTAAGCGCTTCTAGTAATTTTGTTTTTAATTCAATAACGATATCCATAATTTTCCGACCTTATATTATAAACGATAAAAAATTTGCGACAAGATTAATCGTCTTTTCTTAATAAAATAACGCTGTATGCTTCAACAGCTTCTCTGGTGCCGACTGGTCCCATATTTTCATTTGTCCCAGCTTTAATTGAAACGCAATTCTCATCAATATTTAACAAATTTGCAACATTAGTAATCATGCAAGAAATATACGGTTTTAATTTAGGTGTTTCTAAAGAAATGGATAAATCAACATTATTCACAACATAACCTTTTTCTTTGATCATTCGATAAACTTTAGAAACAATAATTGCCGAATTCATACCTAACGTTTCATTTGAATTATCTGGAAAATGGGTGCCTAAATCACCTAAAGTTAAAGCTCCTAACATTGACTCCGCTAAAGCGTGATATAATACGTCACCATCGCTATGAGCTTCTTCTCCTAATTGGGATGGAACAATAACCCCACCAATAATTAATTTTTTGCCAAACACCAAACGATGAATATCTTTGCTAAATCCGATTCTATAATCCATTTTTATTTACCACTCACATTGAACTTAAAGAACATAATATCCCCATCTTTAGGATAATATGATTTTCCTTCTGTCCTAAGTTTTCCTTTCTCTTTAACAGCTGCTTCTGTCCCAAATTCATGAATTGCTTCATAAGGATATACTTCAGCACAAATAAAACCTCTTTGAAAATCTGTATGAATAACACCAGCACATTCTGGAGCGCTCATTCCGTTAACAAATGTCCAAGCTCTGCACTCATCTGCACCAACAGTAAAAAATGTAGAGAGATTTAATAATGAATATGTTGCTTTTATTACTTTTGTAAGGCCGGATTCATTAACTCCTAAATCAGACAAGAATAATTTTCTTTCATCGACTGGTAGTTCGGATAGTTGGCTTTCAATCTCACAAGAGACTGGAATAACAGAAGATCCTTCATTTTTTGCATATTCCTTAACTTGTTTATACAATAAACATTCATCAATGTTAGATAAATCAGCATCCGAAACATTAGCAACATAAATTATTGGCTTTTTAGTTAACAAGTGATAATTTTTACAAATAATTTCTTGTTCTTGAGTTAACGACACTGTTCTAGCGGGCTTCCCATTTTCTAAGGCTTCTTTAATTGGAGTGAGCATGCTCATTTCGGTAACTGATTCTTTGTCCTTTAAAATTCTTGCTTTATTTTCTATTTTTTCGATGCGCTTAATAACGGTATCTAAATCTGCCATAACCAATTCTAAATTAATGACTTCAATGTCGCGAATTGGATCAACACTACCTTCAACATGAATAATATCGGCATTCTCAAAGCATCTAACCACTTCAACAATCGCATCGCATTCTCTTATATGAGAAAGGAATTGGTTTCCGAGTCCTTCACCTTTTGAGGCTCCTCTCACTAATCCAGCAATATCGTAGAATTCCACGGTTGCAGGAATTTTCCTTTCAGGTTTAAATATACCTGACAAAAAATCCAATCGATCATCTGGCACATTAACAACACCAGTATTTGGATTTATGGTTGCGAATGGATAGTTCGCTGCTTCAACATGCGAATTTGTAATCGCATTAAATAAGGTTGATTTTCCAACATTTGGCAATCCTACAATTCCTGCTTTTAGACCCATATTAGTAATTATTCCTCTTGAATATTCATTGAATATTATATGAGAAATAGTAATAAATACCAAATGAAAGATTTAAAAGTTTAGATATCTTTCGTTTTTTGTTGCTCTTTGCCCACAACAAAAGCGATAAATAACGATGACAATAATCCAATTCCAAATATTAAGACAAACATCAATATGAATGGTTTAAAGGTTAATGTATATGTAAAATCTACATACAATGTTTTAGACACAATAAATTCAATTAAGAACGTAAGAATAAGTAATTCGATTACAGAAAATAAAAATGAAATAAAACAAATTGACAGGGTGTTTGAATATATAAATTTATTTGATTCATTTTTGCTTATTCCAATTTGTCTAGCGAGCAAAATATCTTTCTTATTATCGAGTGCAAATAGGAACGTTGAAAGAGAAATTACAAGGACTGCAATAATCGATGAAATAATTGAGAAAATTAGCAAAATCCCTTCAAATCTCGAACATAATTCAGAAATATTGGAATTAATATCTGACATTGGATTCACAATTTCAAACTGAGGAAACTGCTGTTTAAGATCTAGAACTGTTTCGTTAATTTTACTCTTATTTTTGACGCAAAAAGAGATTGCGTTTGCTATTAAAGAAAAAGCAGAAATATCAAAATATTTTTGGAAAAAAACTAATGACCATGCTGGATCTTGAGTAATCTCTTTTCTTGGCGAGTCAAATACAGCTGTTATTTGTAAAGGAACTATTTCGAAATTTTTATACATTCTACCTGTGGCTGATATGACAGATGAATAATTATTTGCAATATATAATGTTTTATAAAGAACATCCGATGTCGAAAATAGCGACATCGCTAAAGTTTTAGAGATTCCGATTTCGTTTAGATAGCATGGCTTGCTACCAAAGACATAATTTTGAATATCACTTCTAAATCTAACACCTTCAGTAATACTTGTAGAATAATGGCCAGATAACACGCCTGCAGGTAAATTAATTGATTCTGCAATATCAAGATTAACTATTGAGTTAACATTAATGCATTCTTCTATATCTGTTAAACTTGCCGAGAAATATGTGTCATTTGCAAACCCCATCATCAATGATTCTGGAAAGATTGCTATTCCACTATTCGAACCAAAAGTTGGAGAAGATAAATTGTCATTGGCATCTAAAAAATATTTGCTATATGAAGGCTGTATGGTTGCATTTGTGTTAGACAGACAAATCAACCGATCAGAATGTTTATATTTGCTAAGTAATGGAAGATATTCTTTGCCTGCAAATTCGAAAATAAATGGTTCGAACATCTTTTCTTTCTTGCTTGTTATTAAAAGATTGTCAACATCACTAGAAACAATATAATATGCCTTTTTTAAAACCCATGGAAAATTATCTTTTTTATCAAGTGCATCATTGGTTGGCATTCTCATAAGTTCTTCAAATACATATTCGTTCCAAAGATGATTTGTGTGATAAATATTAGGTGACATATCTAATATAAATCCTTTTAATGTAAATAAATGTTCGTCTGAATAAGCCCAAGAATCATTTGCAAAAGAAAAACGTACCGTTACAACATTGTTTAATAAATAGTCTGATAAGGATTCGACAGTTCTTTTTATTTTTAAATTAAAACAAATATCTTCTATCATTTTGATTGTTAAACCCAAAACAATCTCATCATTATTTAGGTGTTCCTGATTTTGAGGATATATTTTTGCATTCATATTATCTAGCCAAGTATATTCATTGATATACCTTGCAGAAAAATCATCAATTATAGTTCTGTAAGTTGTGGATGCTAAAGTTAACAGATTTTCATCTTTAAAATTTTCCTCAAAATTCGCAAAATATAATGCACCAACATCCAATATTAAATTTGGATATTTGGTTTTTAAATCCATAATCTCATAATAGCTTGAGGCAAATCTCGATAAATTAAACTCGCCAGAATCATTTTTTGTAATAATTATTTTGTCATCATCTATAAAGCTTGAATAAGCCTTAGTCATTGTTGACGAAATAGAGTTAGTCAGTATGGAGGAGAGACCAATCCCGATTAAACCAAGAGATGTAATAAAGTTACATAAAAGCGTTCTCCACTTTTTGGTAAATATCGTATGAAACGAATGAGATGATAGAAACAATAAAGGTAGTTTGATTTTTCTAATTGAATGTTTATTTTTTAATATAGGCAAATATTCCTTGTGGACATTTTTTCTGTAACTTTCAATTTTGGTAATTCTTCCATCTTCTAAATTAATAATTTGATCTGAATATTTTTTAGCAAGCTCTTCATCGTGTGTTACTAAAACTACGAGTGATGTTGTTGCAATTTTAGTGAGAATCGCCATTATATTTTCGCTATTTTTTTCATCTAAATTACCTGTCGGTTCATCAGCCAAAATTAAACATGGATCGTTGGCTAAACTTCGCGCTATTGCAACCCTTTGTTTTTCGCCACCAGAGAGACAAAATACATTTGACTTTGGATTTACTTTTAAATCAACAATTTTTAATAAATCACTGCATTTCCTTGCTTTTTTATCTGTTTTTAGCCCCGAAACAGCTTCTAATGGAAGCAATATATTTCTTTCAATTGTTTCTGTTTCATACAGCTTGAAATCTTGAAAAATTATGCCTATATTCTTTATGCGATATGCATCTTTTTGGGCATCAGAATAATTGGAAATTGAAAGGCCATCAATAAGTATATCTCCTTGATAATTTGTTAATCCCGCTAAGCATGATAAAAATGTTGTTTTGCCACAACCTGACTCTCCAAGAATAGATACCAAACCATACCGAGGTAATTCAATATTGATATCATTTAGAATTTTTCGATTTCCATATTTTTTGTTTAAATGTTTAATAATTATCATATGTTTTGAAGCTCATCCTTTATTGATATTTTTTTAGAGAAAACCATAGGAAACAATGTAGCAATGAGTGCAACAAAAATACATGTTATAAATACTATTATTGGTATAAAAAATGGTACTTCTAAAAATTTGTCCCAACTCAAATTTATAATTGAATGAAAATAATAATGTTTTGAAATTATAGAATTGGCGAGATTTGTTATTGGAATCGTAATTAATAATGAAATTAAATAACCAATTAAAACATAAAATAATGATTCATTAATATAGATTGAAAAAATATCACCTTTTCTAGCGCCAATAGCAGATAAAATTGCACTCCTCTTCTTGTCTTCGTTATAACAAAAGAAAGAAAGTATTCCGATTATAAAGATTGTTCCTAATAAAATAACAACTAAAAACAACTTCATTGTAGAATCTGCTGCATTAACCAATTCAATTAAGGAAGATTCCCTAATAAAAGCTCCACTAGTTAATACAAATGGCGCGTTGATTGTTGAGATAACTTTTTTTAGATAATCCTTATTATTAGAATCTTTTAAAAATAAACGATATGAGTAAGAAGATAATGGGTCGTTTGCCGAAATCATTTCAATTCTGGATAACCAACTTATATCACGATGAACAAAATTTGAGAGATTATTTAAAGTTATGCTGTTCAAATAATCAGCTGCACCAATATATGAATAAAAAATTTTTGGAGTATCTAAAAAACTAAACTCATCAACTACACCATCAATAGTTAGATTTGTGTCTAAAATAAATGTATCTTTTATTCCTTCTAATTCATCAGATGGATAATATATCGTTTCGAATTGATTCTTGATTCTAACAGACAAGTTTAAAGGGTTTATTTTATATTGGTTCAAAATTAATTCATACGCTGACTTGTTTATTACCACGTGCGCAAAATTATTACTGAATGGAAATTTTCCTCGAATCAATAACTGTTTATCTATGGATTGATCCTCAAATGAATATATCGGATAACAAGTAATATTTTCTATTATATTTTCACCTATCAAAATTGTGCTAACAGGTGAAATAAAAGCGTCTAAGTTATCAACATAAAAAAATTGATCGAACTTTTCCATTAATTCTTCTTTTTCAACAAGCGAAGGTTTGAAGGTTTGAGAGATGCTTATGACGGAGTTTGAAATTGGTTTGCTTGTTTCTTTTGATAAGGTTGCAGAACCATAATCAAATTGCTTATATGACTCATTAATTACACTTTTATCTTTGCCCAATGAAAAGCCAATAACAATATATGTAGAAACAAGGCCAAAAACGATTGATAAAATTGTAAAAATATTTCTCTTAAATCTTCTTTTTATATTTTTAAAAGATATGTGATTTAACCAATTTGATGCACGTTTTGCATGCTTTTTTTCATTTTTTACATATTTTATATCAGTCGTTATTTTATAGTTATCTCTTATAATTTTTCCATCGCACATTTCTATAATTCTGTCTGAATATTCATCAACTAACTTTTTATTATGTGACACCATTACCACAAGCTTTTCTTTGCTTATATTTTTTAATAAATCCATGACAATTTTTGAGTTAGTTTTATCTAGAGCTCCGGTAGGCTCGTCGCACACTAAAACTAAAGGGTTATTTATTAGCGACCTAAGAATTGCAATTCGTTGTTTTTCCCCTCCAGATAAAGAATCACATTTTTGTTTATATAAATCTTTTTTAATTTGAAATTTTTTTAATAATTCTTCGGCTGCATGATGAGCTTCTTTCTTATTATGACCAGAGATTAAATAAGGAAGCATGATGTTATAAATAACGTCTTCATCTTCAATTAAATGAAAATTTTGAAATATAATCCCAATTTCATTTAAAAGATAAGCACTTTTTTTATTGTCATTAAACTTATTTATATCTTTATTTTGAAAATATACATTTCCACTACTTGGTGCATCAATTAACGAAAGCATATTTAAACAAGTGGATTTGCCGCAACCTGATTTTCCAACAATAGAAACAAAACCTGTATAAGGGAGACTAAAAGTTACATTCCTTAACGCATAGAAAGTTCTTTTTTTGTCTATTTTATAAATTTTATTAACATGAGATAAAACAAAAAGATCCATTTAACCTCCTATATATATAGTTCGGAAGAAAAATGGATTTTTATTAATTTATTTTAAAAATTTATCAAAAAATTGAATAAGCTCTTCAGTGATTTTATTAGATTTTTCCATTGTATCTGACTTCACAGATAAATAAACTTTGAGCTTTGGTTCTGTTCCGGATGGACGCAAAATCACAGAAAAATCATCACATAAAAACTTAATAACATTTGAGGCTGGTAAGCCATCTACACCAAGTGCATAATCGATGATTTTATTAACATTTCTACCGCAGATCGTGGATATTTTTCTCGAATTTACCATTAATTCTTTCATTTTATTAAATCCGCTTGAACCTTCGAAAGAATATGATTTTTGGGTGTTTTTATAATATCCAAACTTTTTATAAAATTCTTCCAGTTTATCTAGCAGTGATATTCCTTGAGTTTTATAATAAGCGAACATATCGACAATCATTAATGAACCATTAACAGCGTCTTTGTCTCTAACATGCGGACCTGTTAAATATCCATAGCTTTCTTCAAATCCTAAAATAAAATCTTGCACCCTATTTTGTGATTCTAATATTCCTATTTGCTCACCTATATATTTAAATCCAGTTAAAACGCTTTTGAGTGTAATGCCATACTCATTAGCTATATCATCAGCTATATCTGTAGTAACAATTGTTTTAACTGCCACTGCATTTTTAGGCATAATCATATTCTTGATTCTTAATTCGCAAATATAGTTTAATAATAAAGCTCCGACTTGATTGCCAGTAATCAATACATATTCATTGTTTTTATCCTTAACGGCGATTCCAATTCGATCACAATCAGGATCAGTAGCAAATAATAAATCTGCATTTTCTCTTCTTGCATATTCAATGCCAAGTTCCATCGCTTCTTTAATTTCCGGATTTGGATATGGGCAAGTTAAGAAATTACCATCGGGATTTTCTTGCTCTTTAACAACAATAATATTTTTGTATCCTTCAAGTTTTAATGTTTTTAAAACTGGTTTCAATCCAGTTCCGTGGAGAGGACTATAAATTATCTTTACATCTTTATTAACTTTTTCATTAGAAATGAGGGATTCGTGTCTAATAACATCTATAAATTTATCCACCACTTCATCTTGAATATAACTAATTAGTTGCTGTTGTACGCCTTTATCAAATTCCATCCATTTAACATCTTTAAAAATATCTAATGAACAAATTTCATTAAAGACGCCTGCAGCAACTTCAGATATAATTTGGCATCCATCTGGACCAAATACTTTGTAACCATTATATTTACTAGGATTATGGCTCGCTGTAATCATAACGCCATATGCACATCCTAATTCACGAGTTGCAAAAGCAAGACATGGAACAGGCATCAGTTCCTTGTAAATTACAACTTTTATATTATTTGCAGCAAGAATTCCGGCAGTAATCTTTGCAAAAAGATCTGATTTAATTCTTGAATCATATCCTATTGCTACAATCCTATTTTCTGGAGAGACTGTTTTGTTAATATAATTTGCTAAACCTTGGGTTGCTTTTCCAACCGTATAAATATTAATGCGGTTAGTTCCAACACCGATAATTCCTCGTAATCCAGCAGTGCCAAATTCTAAATCACGATAAAAGGCGTCAAAGATGGCATCGTTATCATCTTTTATCTTGTTTAATTCGATACTCAAATCATTATCTCGGCTCACATTTTTGAGCCATCGATTATATTCTTCTTTATATCCCATTAATCGGCATCCTCCATTTTTACCGCTGCAGGTATTTTTGGGAGGCCTGGCATTGTCATTATCGAACCCGTTAATGGCACAATAAACTTTGCTCCGGCAGATAAACGAACTTCTCTAATAGTAATTGTAAAACCCTGAGGAGCTCCCAATACTTTTGCATCGTCAGTAAATGATTGTGGCGTTTTTGCAATACAAATATAACTGCTGGAGAAACCAAGTTTTTCATATTCAACAATTTGTTTTAAAGCTAAGTCACTATATTCGACTTTACCAGCTCTATAAATTTCCTTACAAATTGTTTCAATCTTATTTTTTATTGAATCATCAAGTTTATATATCGGAGAATAGTTAGTCTTTGTTGTTTTTAATAAATCATCAACAGTATGAGCAAGTTCAACCGCTCCTTCTGCACCTTTTTCAAAAGCATCACAGAAGCACACTTTAAATCCTTGTTCAGTGCACCATTTTTTTAAGAATTCAGTTTCTTTTTCTGTATCACTAGAAAAGTGATTGATACAAACAACCGCTGGAACATGATATTTAGCCATATTATCCATATGTTGTTTTAAATTTGATACGCCTAATTTTAAAGCTTCTACATTTTCATTTGTTAAATCTTCAAAGGCTTGTCCGCCATGCATTTTTAAAGCTCTAATAGTTGCAACCATCACAACAGCATCAGGGACCACTTCACCAACACGGCATGCAATATCTAAGAATTTTTCAGCACCTAAATCAGCACCGAAGCCTGCCTCAGTTACAACAATTGGTGAAAGTTTTAAAGCTAATCGTGTTGCTATTAAAGAATTGCAACCATGTGCAATATTTGCAAATGGTCCACCATGCATCAAGCAAGGATTTCCTTCCATAGTTTGAACAAGATTAGGATTAAAGGCTGCATTCATCAATTTCATGATTGCATTAGAGATTCTTAATTGTCTCAATCTCACAGGTTTGCCGTCAAAATCATACGCAATTACTATCTCATTTATACGATTTTTAAAATCTTCTTTGCTTGTAGAAAGACATAAAATTGCCATTAATTCTGAAGCAACAGTAATAACGAATTCGTCATTTCTTGGAGTTGCTTTTTTATCGTTTTGAGAAACAGTAACGCTTCTTAATGCCCGATCATTCATATCAAGTGCTCTCTTCCATACAATTCGATTAGAATCGATTCTTAGTTCATTACCTTGATAAATATGATTATCGATAATAGCAGAAATTAAATTTATCGAGCTTGTTAGAGCGTGCATATCACCAGTAAAATGCAAATTTATATCATCAATTGGAACAACAGAGGCTTTTCCACCTCCAGTCGCACCACCTTTGATTCCAAATACAGGGCCAAGCGATGGTTCTCTTAAACACAATAAAGCGGGAATTCCAATTTTATTTAATCCATCAGCTAAAGCAATAGAAGTTGTTGTTTTTCCTTCGCCAGCTTTTGTAGGGGTAATTGCGGTCACTAAAACTAGTTTTCCGTTTGATTTTGATGACAATGATTTTTCAATGGATAAATCTATTTTACATTTATCAAGTCCATAAGGAATTACGAATTCCTCGGATATATTCGCTTTTTTTGCAATTTCATAGATATTTTTCATACATCAAGCCCCCTAATAATATTTGGATTTAATTTATCACTTTTCACTTAAAAAGTGAATAACATAATAAGCAATAGACAAGCCAGCACTTGATGGAACCATAATCATTGAATTTAATTTTTTACCATCAGATATAGGTTTTTCGTTGGAAAAAGCACAAATTATTTTTTTCGTATCAATTCCGCTTTTCTTGTATTCATGTCTTAATTTTTTTGCGAGTGGATCATTTGTAGTTTTATCTAGCCTTATAATGCTGACTTGAGTTGGGTCTAATTTATTAGCCATTCCTAACGAAACCAATAAAGGTATGTTTCTCTCTAACGCATATTTCGCAATAGAAATTTTTCCATTTACATCATCAATCGCATCTACAATAAAATCAATTTTGTAATTATTAAGTTTAGAAATATTGCTTTCAGAAATTTTTAAATTTAAACCTTCAAAATCAATATTGGGATTAATTGAATACGCTCTATTTTTAGCAATATTAACTTTTTTGCGATTTAAATCATTATTTGTATATAAAATCTGCCTATTAAGATTGGAAACGTCTACACTATCGTAATCAACCGCAACAATATGCTGAACACCACTTCTAACAAGCGACTCGAAACATGTGCCACCAACACCACCAAGCCCAATAACACATACAGTAGAATTTTTTAAAGACTGAAATGGAAGTTTTCCTAATAAGCCGATAGTTCTTTCATTCATATTATTTTTCATTCATAATCACCTCATAAATATCGTTTTTATCAGCAAATTCCTCATATTTAAATTGATTTTTGAAAAATGTGACTTGTCTTTTAGCGTAATTTCTTGTTCTCTTTTTAATCAATTCCTTGCATTCATTTAATGATAATTCTCCATTCAAAAATTGGACTGTTTCTTTATATCCAATGCCCTGTAGAGCAGTCATCGAAATGGGATACTTTTCCATCAGATTTTTTACTTCATCGACCAACCCATTGTCAAACATGTCATCAACTCTTTTGTTGATGTTTTCATATAGTAAATTTCTATCAGGGTTGAGAAAATAAAATTTTACATTTGGATAGATCACTTTATGCTCTTGAGAATTTATAATGTCGCTTTTAGTTTTGTTCTGATTTCTTATTAAAGATATTGCTCGTATTAAACGCTTTCTATTATTAACATGGATTTTATTTGAAGCTTCCATATCTAAAGAATCAAGTAAGGTTTTTAAAGATTTGTTATCCATATTTAATAAATCTTCATAGTTTGTTTCAATTTCTTCACCAAACTCATAATCATAAAGGCTCGCTCTAATATATAGGCCTGTTCCTCCAACAACGATAATATCTTTATTGGTTTTATTTAATTCATTAATTGTATCCCTAAATAAAGACTGATATTCCTTAACAGAAAAAGACTTATCAGGTGTGATGATATCAATTAAATAATGAAATTTATAAGCTGGATTAGATTTAGAAATTTTTGCTGTTCCAATGTTCATGTCTTTATAAATTTGAAAAGCATCAGCGTTAACTATGGGGGCTTTTAAATTATTAGCTAGGTCTACTGCTAATGATGTTTTTCCTGAACAAGTTGGTCCAAAAATCACGTATATCATACGCATATATTAACATAGTTATACAATAAAGGAAGTGAAATCACTTCCTATTTAATAATATCTTTTATCTCCAGCAGCAATGAATAAGCTTCTTCATTATACAAATTGTAATTTATAACAATCGGATTTTCGTTATATTCTTTTAATGCTTTTTCGTAATCTTCTAAACGATTTTCATTTTTATATCTAACAATAAGTTTTTTTAAATTCTTAAGGTTATCATCTGTTTCAACTAATTGTTTATATTTTAAATAGTTTTTTATTTCTTCTGTATTTAATAGTTCTTCATTAATTTCTCTAGCGAGTGTTTCTATAGTTTTATTCATGAACAATTTCCCCTATTAAAGAATATGTGTGAGATTCGGTTATTTTTACTTTAACGATTTGACCAATAAATGTCTCATCGCCCGGGAAATGCACTAGTTTATTCTTTTCAGTATAACCACTCACCATCTTATTATCCGTTTTACTAATACAGTCAACTAGGACATTTTGAATCGTGCCAACATATGTCTCGGCATCTTTGCTGATGTATATTTCTAGTCGATCAACTAATTTTTGGAATCGTTCGGATTTAGTTTTATATGAGATATTGTCTTCCATTTTTGCAGCCGGAGTTCCACGTCTAGGAGAATAAATAAAGGTAAATGCAGATTCGTATTTGACTTCATCAACTAATGTTAAGGTATCGTTGAATTCTTCTTCAGTTTCGTTTGGAAATCCAACAATGATATCTGTAGACAATGCTAATCCAGGAATTTTTGCACGCATTTCCTTTACCAAATTTAAATAATGTTCTCGATCATATCTTCGCCCCATTAGCTTAAGAATCTGATTATTTCCAGATTGAACGGGTAAGTGAATACATTTCATAATATTGTCATATTTCGCGATTACATCAATCATTTTGCTAGAAAAATCCCAGGGATGAGAAGTTGTAAATCTAATTCTAGGAATTCCCATTTTTGCAGCTTCTTCGAGCAAGTCAGCAAAATCATGATTTTCATTTAAATCCTTGCCATATGCATTAACATTTTGTCCAAGGAAAGTAATTTCTTTATATCCTTGTTTTTTTAATTCTCTTACTTCATCGAGAATATCATTAAACCTTCTGCTTCTTTCTTTACCCCTTGTATAAGGAACTATGCAGTAAGTACAAAATTTATTGCATCCGTAAATAATGTTTACAAACGCTTTGTAATTATTATTTCTTTTACTTGGAAGGCCTTCAAATACATCACCTTGTTTTGATTCAATATTCACTATACGTTCGCGAGTTGTTAAAGCGAGATAAATTAAATCGTATAAATAAGAAATTTCATGAGTTCCAAAATATAAATTTACTTCGGGAAATGTTTTAATCAAAAAGTCAAGAATTTCAGGTTGTTCAACCATACATCCACAGATTGCTAAAACCATATCGGGATTTTCTTTTCTAATTTTTTTAAGGTTTCCTATTTCACCATAAACTTTATCTTCAGCGTTTTCTCTTACAGCACAAGTATTGATAATGATGAGGTCTACATTTTTTATATCATTAGTTTCTTCATAACCAACTTGAGTAAGCATACCTTTTATGGTTTCTTCATCTCTCACATTGGCCTGGCATCCATAAGTTTTTATATAAAATTTTTTGCCATTAGCTAATTTCTTTAAATCATCAAAATGTTCATTTTTTATACTTAAAATATTGCTTGATTTCGAATCACGTAATTTTGCTTTTTGTAAATCAGGATAATGTAATATTTTAGTCTTCATAATCATTCTTCAATAAAATAAATTGGGAAAATGGAGCGAGTTTTGCTGGTATTTTCGTCAATATCAAGCACAACAGCGGAAAAAATTCCTCTGCCTTCTTCTGGTGGATCTATCTTTCTCTCGCTGTTGTAAATATATTTTTTAACAGCGCTAACTTTATCCAATCCAAGGGATCCATCAGCATAACCTGTCATACCGACATCCGAGATATAACCCGTACCGTTTTCTAATACCTTTGCATCCTTGGTTTGAATATGAGTGTGGGTGCCAAGAATTGCACTAACTTTCCCATCAAGGGCAAAAGCGAAGCAAAGTTTTTCTCCGTTAGCCTCTGCATGAAAATCAATAATGTGAATATTTGTTGGATCTTCATCGGCGAGTAAATTTAAAACTTCATAATAAGGATTATTAACATTTTCTTCCATAAAGGCGCTGCCAAGAATATTTGTAACCCTTATAGAGACGCCATCTACATCGTAGACTGCAGTTCCAACTCCAGGAAAATCATTAATAAGATTTAGCGGTCTTATTAAATTATCTACGCGATCAATATATTTTCGAATTTCATTTTTCGACTGATAATGATTTCCTAATGTAATAACATCGACACCACTATCAATAATTTCATGATAATGATGTTCAATCAATCCTTTACCATGAGTGGCGTTCTCTCCGTTAGCAATAACAAAATCAATGCCATATTTTTTTACGTAATTTGGCAAATATGTTTTAAGCATTCGTCGTCCAATTTTTCCGACTATATCGCCAACAAATAAGATTTTCAAAATATATTGTGCTTTCTATGCAATAAAGTTATTTTGCTGTTTCAATAGCGCGATATTCACGAATAACAGAAACTTTAATTTGACCTGGATAAGTCATTTCATTTTCAATTCTTTCGCGTATTTCACGTGCTAATTTAAATGCTCCAATGTCATCGATTTTATCAGGAATAACCATAACTCTTAATTCACGACCGGATTGCATGGCGTAGCTTTGATATACACCATCATATGATTTGCAAATTTCTTCAAGTTTTTCAATTCTTTGAATGTAATTTTCTAACATTTCACTTCTAGCACCAGGTCTAGCGGCTGATAAAGTATCTGCGGCTTGAACTAAATGAGAGATAACAAATTTTGCTTCTGTATCTCCATGATGCGATTCAATAGAATTGATAACGACCTCTGGTTCGCCATATTTTTTAGCGAGTTTGCTTCCTAAATCAACATGGCTTCCTTCTGTTTCAAAATCAACAGCTTTGCCAACATCGTGTAATAATCCAGCACGTTTAGCTAAATTGACATCCAAGCCTAATTCGGCTGCCATTGCACCTGTCAAATATGCAACTTCAATTGAATGGTCTAAAGCATTTTGACCAAATGAAGTACGATAACGTAACCTTCCAATATAGTCTAAAAGTTCTTTGTTAATTCTTGGTAATCCAAGTTTAAATGCAACATCTTGTCCAGTTTTATGGATGGTTTCTTCAACTTCTTGTTTACATTTTTCAACAATTTCTTCAATTCTGCCTGGCTGAATACGTCCATCTTTAATTAATGCTTCAAGAGATTTTGTAGCAATTTCTCTTCTGATTGGGTTGAAACAACTAACAGTGATAACTTCTGGTGTATCATCAATAATTAAATCAACACCTAATAATTGTTCTAATGAACGAATGTTTCTACCTTCACGTCCAATGATTCTGCCTTTCATCTCATCACTAGGCAAGGCAACAACATTAACTGTTTTTTCTGTTGTCACTTCTTGAGCATATTTAGAAATAGCAAGTCCCAATAATTCTTGAGCTTTTTGAGCGCTTGTTTCACGAGCTTCTTCTTCTTTGTTTTTGATAAAGACTGCTAATTCAGTTGAAACTTTACTTTCAACACGAGCAAAGAGTTCATCTTTAGCTTCTTGAGTAGACATTTGGGCGACTTTTTCAAGTTCGACAATAATACTATCGATTTTCGCTTGTAATTGAGCTTCTTTTTTATCAACGTCTTTTAATCTGCGATTTAATGTCTCATTCTTTTCATCAAGTGCATTTTCTTTTTGAATCAAAGCTCCATCACGACGATCGATGTTGGCCTCTCTTTGAATTAATTTGTTTTCAAGAGAGGCGAATTCACTTTTTTTCTCTCTGATTTCTTTTTCGGCTTCAAGTTTCATTTCATTAACAACTTGTTTTCCGTCTAATTGAGCATTTTTCACAAGGTGCTCAGCCTTGATTTCGGCTTCTCTAATAATTTTTGATCCTTTTGCTGAATCTCTTTGTTTCTTAAATAAAGGAATAAAGAAAACAAGAAGAGCGCCAACTAAAAGGCCAACTACAGCTGTAATAATTGGAAGTCCGACAGTAGCAAATTCTGCTGACATAAGGTTTTCCTTTCTATATATGTAATAGCTTAGCTATTAATTTACCTAAAACACCCCAAAAAAATTTTTGAAGTCTATTTTATATATAACAGGACTAATCCTGAAAATTAAATTTCTCAAAAGAGAATCTATAGGTAAGTACCTTCCGCAGGTACGTCTTTATTATATAATAAATGCAACATTTTTAGAATAGAAAATTGAGCCAATTTTAATGGCCCAATTTTCTATAGGGGGGATTATTGCTGTTCTTCTTGTTGCTTTTTAATTTCTTTGATCTTTTCCAAAATCTCCTCATTAACTTCTGGGTTAGATTTTAGATAGTTTTTCGCCGCATCTTTTCCTTGTGCAATTTTATTTCCTTGATATTCGAACCAAGCGCCACTTCTTTTAATAATTCCTAGATCAGTGGCAAGATTTAAAACTTCACCTGTTTTGGAAATTCCTTGCCCATAAATAATGTCAATATCGCAAGTTCTAAATGGCGGTGCGACCTTATTTTTAACAACTTTAATTCGGCATGTGTTACCAAAAATTCCATCTGAATCCTTTAAGGCTTCTGTTCTTCTAATGTCGATTCGAATTGATGCATAGAATTTTAGAGCTCTTCCTCCAGAAGTGGTTTCGGGGTTGCCATACATAACTCCGACTTTTTCTCTTAATTGATTAATGAAAATAACTGCACATTCTTTCTTGTTTAACACACCAGCAAGTTTTCTCATTGCTTTGCTCATTAATCTAGCTTGTAAGCCAACAGAATTATCGCCCATTTCTCCATCAAGTTCGGCTTGAGGAACTAAAGCAGCAACGCTGTCAACAACAATTAAATTAATTGCGCCAGAGTTTGCCAACATCTGAACGATTTCTAATCCTTGTTCTCCACAATCTGGTTGAGAAAGAATCAATTCATCAACGTTAACGTCCAAGTTCTTTGCATAAACTGGATCAATTGCGTGCTCTGCATCAATAAATGCCGCACGTCCTCCTTGCTTTTGACACTCCGCAATTGCGTGAAGAGCAAGTGTAGTTTTTCCACTACTTTCAGGACCAAATATTTCAATAATTCGCCCTTTTGGATATCCGCCCACTCCTAAAGCTTCATTTAAAAGCAGTGATCCTGATGGGATAACATCCACATCAACAGCTTCGCGTTCGCCAAGCTTCATGACACTACCTTTTCCAAAAATCTTTTGGATTTCTTTTAGTGTCTCTTCTAAGTTTTTGTTTTCGTCTTTTTCCATAAAAGTGTACCTCTTACTATATATAGTTCGAGGAAAATGTTAAATTTTATTAATTAAATTGTGAAATTGTTGAAAAAAGTATTTCGTAAGCAGTCTCAACAGCCTGATTTCTTATCTCTGATCTGGTGCCATTAAAATTATATTGATACACGCGCACGCACCTATCAAAAGCTACTGCTATATAGACTTCTCCAACTGGTTTATTTTCCATAACATCTGGACCAGCGTTGCCTGTAAAAGCAACACAATAATCAACACCTAACAAAGATTTTGCATGAGAAGCCATAGCTCCTGCTGTTTCTTGAGATACGACACCATATTTATCTAAATCAGCATATCCAATACCCAAAACTCTTTTCTTTTCTTCGGTAGCATATGTAACAAAACCACCTTTAAAAAAGTGACTCGCTCCTGGTATAGAAACAATTTCAGAAGCAAATAAACCTCCAGTAAAAGATTCGGCACAACCTAATGTTTTGCCTTTTTCTCTAAATATTTTTGCAATTTCTTCTTTAGTCATGAGATTTGTCTCCTATAAAAACTTTTCTATTCTGAACAACATAAATAATTCCTGACACAACAGAAGCTAATGTAGCTAAATAAACAAGGAAGTCTGTCACGGTTAATCCTTTTGGACAGTTAGTTCCATATATGAGGGCAAATGGCCAGTCATTAAGCAAAACAAAACAAATAGCAACCATTTCTAAAACTGTCTTTAGTTTTCCAAAAATATTGGCAGCAATAACTACTCCTTTTTCAGCAGCGATAAACCTTAATGCATCAACAACAATATCTCTGGCTACAAGTAAGATTGCACACCACATGCAAAAACCCATTTGATTTGGTGCATAACTTGCAAAGATTTGAGGCGCAATCAAAAATATAACCATTGAATTTATTAATAACTTATCTGCAACAGGATCTAGGAATTTGCCTAATGCAGTTACTTGATTATTTTTTCTTGCCAATTTACCATCTAAATGGTCAGTGTAACTAGCGATTAAAAAGAAAACAAATACCGCTAAAAATACAGCATTTATACCACTATTTCCTAAATCTGGGGATATAAAACCAGGATTAAATTGTTTGACAATAAATAAAACAAATAGTGTCAATATTAAGACAACAATTGCAATAATTCTACTAAATGTAATTTTTGTTGGAAGGTTCATATTTGCTCCTTTTAATTGAGTGTTCGATCCTGTAAGCCATGTTTTGTCTAGGATAATTATTTATCTAAGCAATGCTTATTCTTTTAGATTCAATTCTCCTCAAGAATTTCCCCTACCAAATTTGGGTTTCTCACTTATGGGGTTTACCGCGTTCCACCTTAATATTTCTATTAAGCTCCGTCACTGTGGCACTTTCAGGTTTTTGACCATGGTTTCCTTTAGGTCATCTACCGCCGTCACGTACTCCTACGTGCCTAGCGTTATTTTTTCCGCTAGCGTAATCACTACAATCGTCGCAGATTGTGTGAGCATGGACTTTCCTCTAGCCGAAGCCAGCAATTATCCAGATCGAAGTAATTTTATAAAGCTTCTTTTGGGTCATGTCCTAGAAAATAAATATATCTTTCATAGGCATTCACCTTTTTGATTAAATCAACATTGTCAGAAGTGACCAAATCTGTTGGTTTAATATTTGACAGTCTAGAATTTAAACGTGAATTTTGAATTTCTAAATCTTTACTCTGCTTGGTAAGATTTTCAATTTTTTTCAGAAGATCGATATATTCTTGTTTTGACAACAGAATATTTTCTTCAACAATTCGGTAATCCTCTAACATCTTATCGAAGAAACGATCAACCATTAATGGATCATATCCGTGTGGTACTGGCTTAAATTCTTCATTTAAAACTTTTTCAGATGTTAAATTAAGTTTAATCACTATTACTGCCTCGTTATTATAATATAATAATAAGCATAGTTATTCAATCTTTTTTCATTGAAAAAAGAGAAATATTTCCTTATAATAATAGAAACTATGAAAAAAATAGAAAAACTTCTAAAAAAACATCAATATATCGCATTTATGGACTTTGAAGGAACTCAATTTAGCCACGAAATGATTGCGATGGGCGCCATAATTGCGAAAGTAAATAAAAATGGAACTGTAAAAGCATTCAAGAAACCGTTCAAATGCTATGTAAAAGCAAAAAATAAAATCGGCACATATGTAACTAATTTAACAGGCATCAATGATACAGTTTTAAAAGAAAATGGCGTTTGTTTTAGAAAAGCAATGGAACTCTTTAAAAAATATTGTGGGATTCATTTTTCTAAAAATATGTCGTTCGTAACATTTGGCAATCACGACATGAGAATTTTAAGCCAATCAGTTATGTATAATTTAGACGCTCCACGTGAAATTTGCTCAATAATAATGAAGAATTACATAGATTTTTCAACATTAATTTCAGAATTTGTGAGAGATGACAAATATAATCCAATGAGTCTAGTCCACTATTGTGAACTATATGGAGTTAAGGTAGAAGGCAACCCGCATGATCCAGAATTTGATGCTATCTCTCTTGCCTATTTGTATGTTGAATTTCTTAAAAGAAAAAGTCTAACTCTTGATGAATATTTAAAAGTTCTCAAAAGAGGTAACAATCTTCCTGTTCCTGTTAAAAATGTCATTGCAAAACTTGCTGCTGGACAAAATGTTTCTGCAGAAGAATTTAAAGATGAAGCTAGGAAATATCTAGAATAATGATTAAATACCCATCTGGCCAACCATTTGTCGATACTAAAAAGAGGGCTATATCAAGCAACTCTCCAAAAAGGATAGTTTCTTCTGGCAACAGAGGAATGAATTTGGAGGATGATATAAATGCATCAAACGAATGGTACAAGGAGCACGGTATTTGTTTAATAACAAAAAGGCCTACGCCTATAAATGTTGTTAAGGTAGATTACTCAAGAGGTGCAATCATTACAAACGCATATTTTGAAAAGCAATCAACAACAGACTATAACGGCGTGTACAGGGGTAAATATATAGATTTCGAAGCTAAGAATACAAAAAGCAAAACTTCTTTTCCATTGAGCAACATCTCCTCACATCAAATAGAACACCTTAAGAATGTTTTAAAACATGATGGGATTGCATTTTTTATTGTCGAATTTCAAACACTCTCAAAAGTATTTTTATTAGATGCAAAATTTGTAATTGACTACTTTGAACATAATCCACGAAAATCTATTCCATTAGAAACATTTGAAAAAGAAGGAATCATTATAAAACAAGGATATTCACCTAGACTTTTTTATATTGATGCAGTTATAGAAAAATACTTTAAATTGTAAAAAATATCTAGTTTTTGCAGCAAATTTCACGCAATTTGCAATTTTTACAAAAAGGATTAATTGCCTTACAATAATACCTTCCGAAATGAATAAATTGATGATGTAGTTTTATCCAATTTGATTTTGGAAATGTTCTTTTCAAATCATTTTCAATTTTTGTTGGATCTGTTTCATTAGATAATTTTAATAATGAAGATATTCTTTTTATATGTGTATCAACAGGGAAATCAGGTATTTTAAATATTTCAGCGCGAATAACGCCGGCAGTTTTATTGCCTACACCAGGCAATTCCATCAATAGTTTTTTATCGCTTGGAACAGTTGATGAAAATTTATTAATAAGGACGTCAACAATTTCTTTTAAATATCGAGCTTTGTTTTTGTATAATCCAAGCGGTTTTAAATATGATTCGATTGTCTCAATACTTGCTTTCTGTAGGGATTCTAGTGTTTTATAATCTTTAAAAAGTTTTGTTGTCACATTATTAACAGACTTATCAGTCGTCTGAGCGCTCAACATAACAGCAATAACTAGTTCGTAATCCTTTGAATAAAATAGCTCACAACCAACGTTTGGAAGGAGCTCATTCATATAATCTTGTATTAAGTCTATTTTATTATTTATCTTCATTGCCATTTATCCATGGTGTCTTTGCAATTCTAATAGTTTCTTCTAAATTTTTATCCCAACTTTCATCAATAGAAGTATGCCCTTCTGTTTCTAAGTCATCTCTTTGGGACCACGCCACTAAGATTTTATCAACACTTCTTAAACTTCTTTTGCCTTTAGACAATGCTTCTTTTAAAGCGTTAATAATAGTCACATCATTATAGCCAGCTTCTATCCATTCCCTAATTTTTGAAAGTTCAATAGGAGACAAACCTCTTTCGAGCAAAACTTCAAATGTAGAATTAACTTTCTTAATTTGAGATGTCGCTTTTTCAGATTTATTAGTTTCTCTTTCTTTTGTGGCTGTATAAGTAAATTCACTAAATAATTTTTCCTTCAAGGGATTTAAAGTGGTTACTGTTTTTTTGCCTTTAGTCAAATATTCAATGTATCCTTTGGTCAACAGCATAGACAAAATTTTATCTATCTCCGCAACTGGAAGAGACATCTTTAAAGAAAGGAGATCAGCATTAACAAATGAATTCTCATCTTCAATTAAATGCTCCACCATTAAAATAGTAGCTACTTCATTTTCGTTAATTTTTAATTTCTTGTAGTTCTCTAATAGTAAGTATGTAAAATCGAGGGCTTCGTTAATCATTGTGCTAATACTTTATCACTTTTTAATAACTTAAGAATATTAAAATATTCAAATGTTTTATAAATGAGCTGGGTGTCGCTGCTTTTAATTTTAGAAATTTCTTCTTTTATTTTTTCAGGATTTAATTTGTCTAAAAGAGAAATCGTCTCAAATATGGAGGTTTTAGTATGGTTTTCGATTGAAAATTCAAGATCAATAGAAAATCTTATTGCGCGCAATATTCTTAATGGATCTTCAGAAAATTTCTTTTTTGGATTGCCAACTATTTTAATAATTTTCTTATTCAAATCTTCTAACCCACCAACATAATCTATTACATCTAAATTACTATCAAGATACATCGAATTAATTGTGAAATCTCGTCTTTCAACATCTATTTCTAGTTCTTTAACAAACACTATTTTTGATGGATGCCTACTGTCTAAATATTCTGATTCCTTTCGTAAGGTTGTAACCTCAAAAATCATTCCATCTTCATTAAGCCTTACAAATCCAAATTTTTTGAATGAATAGTCACCTTCAAAATATTGTTTAATATCATCAGGTGTAGCATCGGTGACAGCATCTAAATCTGTTAGTGGTTTGCCCAGAAGATAATCTCTTACAGCACCACCAACAAGATATAAGGAGAAACCATATCGCTTAAACTTGTCCGCTAGTTTTTGAAAAGAAATCAATTTACAATCCATGATAAAATATTAATTCTTTTACAAAAAAAGGACAACTTTGTGTTGTCCCAATTATGATTATATGGTTCTTATTTGTTCATTTTTGATTTTAAAGTTTTTGAAAGTCTAAATATAACAGAATTTTTGGCTTTTATAGTAATGTGTTCATGAGTTTTTGGATCGGTGCCAATTCTTTCACCCTTCATCTTTGGAACCAAAACGCCAAAATTTGTAATATTGACTTCTTTCCCAGAGAGTAAAGCTTTTTCCATAAGTGAGAATGTAACATCAATTGCTTCTTCTGCATCTTTTTTTGAAAGGTGAGCTTTTTCGGCGACTAACTCAACAAGATCTCTCTTATTTAATTTTTCCATTATGTATTTCCTCCGTAACTATGTTCATTATATAACATAATTCCTAATTATTGCATTAATTTGTTTCAGGTGTAACATTTTTACGAAATTTCAAATTAATTTTTATTGGTGTACCTTCGAAATTAAAACAGTCTCTTAACCTATTCTCAATATATCTTAAATATGAAAAATGCATCCACTCAGGATTGTTCACAAAAAGTACGATTGTGGGAGGATTTGTTGCTACTTGACTGCCGAAATAAATCTTAACACGGCCACCATTAAAATCTGGTGCTTGATTCATAACTTGAGCATCTTGTAGCACATCATTTAATACACTAGTTTTTATTCTGGTGTGGTATGCTTCATGAACAAGAGATAATGCATCAAATAAAGTATTTAACCTTTGTTTTCTCAAAGCGGAAACATAAACAATAGGAGCATAATCTAAAAATTTATATTCCTGTCTAATTAAATTAGTGTAGTCGCTCATTGTATTAGTTTGCTTATCAACAATGTCCCATTTATTAACTACAATTATGATGGCTTTATGTAAATCCGTCGCATATTGAATGACATGCTTATCTTGATCAGTAATACCAGATTTTCCATCTAAAACTAAAAGCACAATTTCACTTCGTTCAATAGCTTTTAATGCGCGAATTGCAGAGTATTTATCAATAGATTCGTAGATTTTTCCTTTTTTACGTAATCCCGCAGTGTCGATAACAATATAATTTTTATCATCCTTTTTAAATGGGGTGTCGATTGAATCCCTAGTTGTTCCAGAAATATCAGAAACAATAACTCTATCTTCATTGAGTAAAGCATTAACTAAAGATGATTTTCCAACATTTGGTCGGCCGACAAGAGAGAATACAATTTTTTCTTCATCAATGGAATTATCTTCATTATCTAAATGTTTGATAATTTCATTTAATAAATCACCAATACCAATACCATGACTTCCAGAGACAGGAATAGGATCTCCTAATCCCAATGCATAAAATTCACTTGTATTGGACATGTGAATAGAATCATCAATTTTATTAACAGCAAGAACAATTGGCTTTTTAGCTTTTCTTAAAATGCGTGATACCATTTGATCATCACTTGTTATTCCAACTTGACCATCTACAACAAAAACAACAACATCGGCTTCATCAATAGCAATCTCAGCTTG
This sequence comes from Bacilli bacterium, assembly GCA_024408095.1. Lineage (GTDB taxonomy): Bacteria > Bacillota_I > Bacilli_A > RFN20 > CAG-826 > JAKSVI01. The sequence continues at coordinate 26,116 of JAKSVI010000006.1, read as the reverse complement.
AACCCTTATTTGTTCTTGAAAAGGCCTGTTAGCAATTTCAATACCACCAGTATCAATTACATTAAATTTATAATTTAACCAACTTGCTGTGGCATATAAGCGATCTCTGGTAATACCTGCCTCATCATTGACAATTGCGTGTCGTTCACCAACTATACGATTAAAAATTGTCGATTTTCCGACATTAGGACTTCCAACAATTGCTACTGTATTTTTAGGCATATTTATAAATCTATTCCTTTTTCTTTTGCAGTTTTTTTAATTATGGAAACAACAGCATCCACTACTTCATCGATACTCATATTTGAGGTGTCCAATTCAATAGAATCTTCAGCCGCTTTCAATGGGGCAAAATCTCTATGGGAGTCAATATAATCTCTTTTTTTAACATCTTCTTTAATTTCTTCAAGAGTGCAAGGAATACCTTTTTCCATATTTTCTTTATATCTTCTAATAGCGCGAGTCTCAACTGATGCAATTTGAAATATTTTCACTTCTGCATTAGGTAAAACATAGGTTCCAATGTCTCTTCCATCCATGATAACAGAATGCTTTGATGCCATTGCACGTTGTTGTTCAACTAATGCAAGCCTAATTTCTTTATAGGAAGCAATATAAGATACATTTCCTGAAACTCGAGTCTCTCTAATTTGTTTAGTAACATCTATTCCATTACACAAAACAACGTGATTTGGTCTAAGTTTAATTGTAACTTCAGGAATCACTTTTACACATTCATCATGATTTTGGCAGTCTAATCCTTTTTCCAAACAATACCAAGTAAAAGCACGATACATCGCTCCTGTATCTATATATGTGAAATTCAATATTTCCGCTACTTTTTTAGCGATCGTACTTTTTCCTGCGGCGGCGGGGCCATCAATTGCGACTGCAAACTTCATAAAAATTAACTCCTAAATGCAAAAATTCCAAAAATTATTAATCCAACTATTATTAAAAGTGAAATAGTGATTAATGAAATAAATAAAAATGTGTCTTGTCTTTTTCTTTTCTTGTAGTAAAGAGTCTCTTCATTTACGACACTAGCGGATTTTATCACTTCGTTAATTGGTAAGGCTGTTGTGGTTGCAAAAGATAAATCTCTTGCGACATTTTCTGGATTTTCGACAACCGGTGCGCCTTCCTTAAGAAAAGAGTTGCGGTACTGTTTGTACTTCAAGACACGTGTTTCATATTTACTCATCTGTATTATTTTAATTAAATTATATAAATTTAACTATACTAATTTTCTAGAGTGTTTAATTTTTTAAGCTTTGATTTAGTTTGAATTCTCTTTAGTAAAGAGAATAAAATGCAAAGACCGCTAAATATAATTACTAAACATAAATGTACAACTTCAAGCATGAATACTTGAAATTCAAATTTAGTGCCCGTTAAATGAAAGGACTCTGCAAATGTTTTCATATCAAAAATTGGATATGGATACCATTCAATTGGGAAGGCAAATAATCCCACCAATTTAACAGAAGCCATATACAAAATAGCAAAGCCAGCATATAAAAGATGGTGATAAATTTTTATTTCTCCATGAGATGGAATTTGAAAGAACATAATCATTGAAATTAATGGCACAGCAAAATGATTAAAAATATTTAAAATAACACAAAATACGATATTGTTATGATACTGATCAAATGCTCCAAATAATTGACCACTAAAAATTTGATAGGTGTCATAAAGTAACATAATATAACCACACATAGCGACAACAAAAACCATGAGGGCTTTATAAGTCAAAACATTAAATAATTTTCTGAAATTAAAAAATAATGATATTGAAATTAAAATCATCCATACCGCTGCTAAGACTAAAGCAATATATGTTAAATAAACAAGATTAGCCCATCTTGAGACAACATTTTCTCCAGAATATATTTCAATTCCTGGATGTTCTAAATAAAATTCCTTGGGAAAAGACCAGCTTGCAAGAGCATAAATGAATGTACAAATTGCTAATAATCCAGTAATTAAACATATTGTAGAAATGACATGATGTTTCTTACTTAAAAATTTTTCCATGCGAATATAATAACATAATAAAAGTTATATACAATCAACTTGCTTTACATTATAAAAAAAATTATAATTTTTGTATACCTGAGGAGGTAAATATTCAATGGCAAAAAAGAAAGTCAGAGTTGACAAATCTGCTTGCATCGGTTGTGGAGCATGTGTTGGCACATATCCAGACGACATGAAATTTGGCGACGACGGTTTAGCAGAGCCAGTAACTGGTGAAGCTGAAGAAGAAGCCGTTAGTGTCTGCCCAGTCGGTGCAATCTCTGTTGAAGAGTAAAGATATAGAAAAACTAGGTTGACGCCTAGTTTTTTTCTTGCCCAATTTTATTAATTAGTTTTGCAAGCCTCTTATAGAGAAGTAACGTTAGCACAATAACTAATGCATCCTTAAAAGCGTTAAATGGCAACGCTACCATAAACAAGAATGGCCATGACAATGATGTGACATTAGGATTTACAGCTTGACACATTTCTAGGAGTGCTTCTTCTGGAATTTTCTGCACCACCATATAGAAATCAAGCATCACAAAAGAGGTAAAGAAGCTAGAAACGATTAACTGACAAATTGTTCCGACACCTAACCCAATTATCGCACCTTTTATATTACGATGGTGTTTATATATAATTGCGGCAGGGATTACAAATACAACACTATAAAGTAGGTCGGCCAATTCACCAACGCATCCAGTTGTGGACATTGGGAATTTTACTATCGTTTTGATCAAAATAACAAAGAAACCAGAAAGTGGTCCATATGCAAATCCAGCAATAAAAGCAGGCACCTCATCAAAGTGTATTTCTAAAAAGGATGGAAACAAAACTGGGATAGGGAATTTCAAATATGGTGTGATATATAAAACTATTGAAATCGCTGCAAATACCGCAGTTCTAGTGATGAATTTCGTAGTTATTGGATTTTTTTTAAAGAATAATTTAACTATAGAAAAAACACCTACAATCATAGCGATTACGGCAGCTATTATCATTCTAGTTAAATCAAACGGATTCATAAAAAAGCCCCTAGTTCAGGGCTTAAAAAAATTCACATTTCTTCTTTCATCCAGACTTTACTGTCGCCACTTGAATTTCACAAGTTCGTGCCTAAGCTTGCGGGGTTTACCGCCGGTCGCGTTTTACGCTGCCCTGAAGTAATTTTCATTATAATCTTAAAGTCAATTTTTTCAATATCTATCGTTCATTTTTATCAATAATTTCTTTTGCTAATGACAAATATGCTAACGAGGCAGCTCCAGTGCTTCTATATTCTGTTACTGGTATTCCGCGATATAAACTCTCAGAAATCGATATACTTCTTGGAATTATAGAAAGGAATGTATTTTCTTTAAACAATGATCTAACGTCGTTAGATATTTCGTTATGAAGTTGTTCTTTTGAATCAAACATAGTCAATAAAAATCCTTCAATACCGAGGTTAGGATTATACTGTGTTTGAACATTTGCAATTGCTGCCAACATATTTGTAGCACTATCTAATGCAAAACACTCGCATTGTACAGGAATCAAGATAGAATCTGATGCTACATAGGCATTAAAAGTTAAAAATCCTATGCTTGGCGCACAATCAATAACTATATAGTCATATTTTTCTGAAATTGTTCTTAAATACTTTTTTAAAATGTTAGATTTAACTTTGCTAATATTTTTTGAAGGAAAATCTAAATTAGAAAGTGTTAATTTACTAACGATAATATCTAAGTTATTAACCGATGTTTTTTTGATTAATCGTGTTGGTGCGCTTGCTTTATCAAAAATATCTTGAACACTATTTGATATTAATGAAACATCAAATCCTAAGCCTTTTGATGTGTTTCCTTGTGGATCAAGGTCAACCAATAAAACTTTTCTATGATAAAAAGCTAGAGCACTTGCTAAATTTATTGCGGTAGCAGTTTTTCCAACTCCACCTTTTAGATTTGAAATTGAAATAATCTTTGTCATAATGGCTTCCTTAATATTTCTGCATAATCTCTTGGATATTTTTTATTTGTTATATCATTTTTTCTAATTAAAAGAATGTTTCTAATTTCTTTGCTGTTAGGTAGGGTATAGTTAAAACATTTTTCTACTTCACAATTTAGTTTTTTAAAAGCTTCTTTACAATCATTAATTTCTGCTTGAACAGAAGGACCTTTAAAAGCTAATAAACATCCACCTACTTTCAATAACGGCATCGATAATTCTAATAGAGTATTTAATGATGAGACTGCACGCGCTGTAACAACATCAAACACTTCACGATTATTTCTCGATAATTCTTCAGCTCTAGAAATATAAAATTTGCAATTTAAATCGTATTTTGCGCCAATTTCTTTCAAAAAATTAATCTTTTTGCTTGTAGAATCAAGTAATGAAATGTCAACATTATCAACTAACATTCTAATAACCATGCCAGGAAAACCAGCACCAGTACCAATATCTATAATTTTTCTATTTGTAAAATCGAAATCATTCAAAATAATTGCGCTATCATAAATCATTTTTTCTCTAAAATCTTCTTTATCAGTAATTGCGGTTAAATTGAATTTTTCATTCGCTAGTAAAACATCATCCATAAAAGATTCAAGAAGGTTAATTTTTGAATCGCTCAAACTTAAGGTTTTTTGCAAACATTCTTTATTCATTTCTTTTACCTTTTTTAACTTTTAAAATAAGCATCGACACATCACTAGGATTAACTCCGCTAACACGAGAGGCTTGCCCAATAGTGAGAGGCCTAACCTTGTCTAATTTTTGACGAGCTTCGAGCCTTATTCCATCCATATTTAAGAAGTCAAAATTTTGAGGAATTTTTAGTTCTTCAAGCTTTCTTAAATTTTCAGCTTCATGCTTTTGTTTGATTATATATCCTTCGTATTTTTCAATAATTTCAATTTCATTAATTGTTGATTCATCAAGTGAAAAATCACGCAAATCCTTGATAAAAGATGCGATTTTTGAATAAGTTACGCCTGGTCTTTTCAAAATCTCACTTGCAAGTATTCCGCCTTTTAATTCGTTAAAACCTAATCCCATTAAGTAAGATTCAACTTCTTTTGTTTTACCTAAATAATGAGATTCTAAAATGTCGCACACAGTCTTTATGTTGGCTTTCTTCTCGATAAATTTTTTATATCGTTCATCAGAAATTAAACCAATGGTATGCCCTATTTCAGTTAGTCTTAAATCAGCATTGTCATGTCTTAATAATAACCTGAATTCTGCACGTGAAGATAACAACCTATATGGCTCTTCAGTACCTTTTGTAATTAAATCATCTATCATAACACCAATATATGATTCATCTCTCTTTAATATGAGTGGATCTTTGCCTTGAATTTTTAAAGTGGCATTTATGCCAGCCATTAAACCTAATCCTGCAGCTTCTTCATAACCAGATGTCCCACATATTTGTCCAGCAATATATAATCCCTCATATTTTTTGAGTTCTAAAGTAGATTTATATTCAGTGGTTTTAATCGCATCATATTCGATGGCGTATGCATATTTGAGAAATTTTGCGTTTTCAAAGCCAGGTAAACTTCTAACCATGAGTTCTTGTACTTCGGTTGACATTGAAGTTGAAAAACCTTGGAGATAAATAGAATTTGTATATCTTGATTCAGGTTCTAGGAATAATTGATGCCTTTCTTTATCTTTAAATGTCATTATTTTGGATTCAATTGACGGACAATAACGAGGGCCTACTCCTGTTACAAGACCAGAAAATAATGCTGTATCATCTAAATGTTCTTTAATAATTTTATGAGTTTCTTGAGTTGTATAAATTAAATAGCAAAGTTCTTGTTGCTCAACAGGTATAAATTCATTCGTGTCATAAGAAAATGCAAGATTACCAGGTGTACCTGGTTGAACGGTTGCTTTTGAAAAATCGATTGATTCTTTTGCAATACGAGGAGGAGTACCTGTTTTTAATCTATAAGTTTCAATTCCCATTTCTCTTAATTTTTCGCTTAATCCAATTGAAGACTTTTCGCCATCCGGACCAGCAGACTCTTTAACGTGGCCTCTAAAAATATAACTATCCATATATGTGCCAGTTGTCAAAATTACTGCATCTGAACTGAAGGACTTTCCATCTTCTAAAACTACACCAAAAACTTTATTATCATCATGTAATAAATCTATAACGTGTCCTTCAAAAACTGTTAAATTAGGGCAGTTTTGCGCCAGATTTTGCAAATATTCAGGATATTCTAACTTATCTTGTTGTGCTCTCAAACATTGAACTCCAGGGCCTTTCCCGGTATTCAACATTTTCATTTGGAGATAATGGTGATCAGCAGCTTTGCCCATCATCCCACCAAGAGCATCAATTTCTCTTACGACGATGCCTTTAGCGGATCCACCTATCGATGGATTACATGGCATATTGCCCATCTTCTTTATATTTAAGGAGATTAATAAAGTTTTTTGGCCCATATGAGCGCAGGCAAAAGCAGCTTCTAATCCTGCATGCCCGCCACCAACAACAATAACGTTGTAGTCCATTATCCTATACTCCCATCCATATCCATTTTAATAAGTTGATTAAGTTCAACTGCATATTCCATAGGTAACTCTCTTGAGAATGGTTCAATAAAACCCATAATAATCATTTGAGTTGCTTCTTTTTCGCTTAATCCTCTACTCATAAGATAAAATAATTGATCTTCATTTATCTTAGAGACGGTTGCTTCGTGTTCAATATATGATTGATTGTTTTTAACTTCGTTAGTTGGAATGGTATCACTTTTTGAAAGTTCATCTAATATTAAAGTGTCGCATTCTACGTGACTTCTACAATTTTTTGCGGTAGGTAGATGTCGTACTGTGCCTCTATAATTAGCTACTCCACCATTCTTAACTACGGATTTAGATATAATTGTTGAGGTGGTATCGCTAGCTTCATGGATCATTCTTGCTCCAGCGTCCTGAAATTGTCCTTTACCCGCAACTGCTATTGAAATACAAGTTCCTTTTGCACCACGACCTTTAAGAACACATGCTGGATACTTCATGTTTACCTGAGATCCAATATTACCATCAATCCATTCCATACTGGCATCTTCATAACATACAGCTCTTTTAGTCACTAAGTTTACAATGTTTGTAGACCAATTTTGAACAGTAGAATATCGACATTTTCCACCTTTAAGAACAATGATTTCAACAACTGCAGCGTGTAATGATTCTTTACTATATGTAGGTGCTGTGCAACCCTCAACATAATGTACATCAGCGCCTTCATCAACAATGATTAAAGTTCTTTCAAATTGTCCTGATTTTTCATTGTTAATTCTGAAATAACTCTGCAAAGGTTTATCCAAATGTACGTTTTTTGGAACATAAATAAATGAACCGCCAGACCAAACTGCTCCATTTAAAGCAGAGAATTTATTATCCGCCATCGGCACTACAGTACCAAAATATTTTTTAAATAAATCTGGATAAAGTTTGAGTGCCATATCGGTTGATAAAAAGATAACACCTTTGTCCTCGATTTCTTTAAGCATATTATGATAAACAACTTCTGATTCATATTGTGTTGAAACGCCTGCTAAGTATTTTTGTTCAGCTTCTGGAATGCCGAGTTTTGTAAATGTATTTTTTATAGTCTCAGGAACCTCATCCCACTTTTTGACCTCTTTTTCACTTGGCCTAATAAAATAAGTGAAAGTTGAAAAATCTAAATTAGATAAATCAGGTCCAAAGTTTGGCAGTCTCATATTATTAAATGCTTTCAAAGCTTTTAATCTAAATTCAAGCATCCATTCAGGTTCATTCTTAAAATGAGATATTGCTTTAACAACATCTTCAGATAAGCCTTTCCCGGTATTGACTATCGAGACATCCTCATCTTTAAAACCATATTTATAACCATCTTGAAATTTGATATCTTTTGGCATTTTATTTCTTTTCCTTCAAAATATTATCGGCTGCATTCCAACCTATCGTTGCGCATCGTATTCTTGCAGCTTGTTTGCTTGTATTAATAAAAACAATAGCTTCTTCAAGAACATCCGCATCAAAATTTTCTTCATGCATCATGTGATGGTATTGTTCAATCATATATAAAGCTTCGTTTTTTGTTTTTCCTTTTAATAAATCGCACATAATATCTGTGGAAGCGGTTGAAATTGTACACGCAACACCATCAAAGCACGCATCAACAACAACGTCATTATTAACTTTTAGAAAAATATCTAAATCATCAATGCAATTATCGCTATGCATATGTACTTTTGCAAAACCATCATCTTTTGGTTGATGTTTATTTATTGGATTAGAGTAATGATCCATGATGATTTGTCTCATCATGTTATTATCAAGCGAAATAGGCATCTAAAATGTCACCTCCATTAATTAATGCATCAACAAATGCATCAATGTCTTCTATAGATGTATAAAGATATGTTGACATTCTAACTGTTGCGTTATTTTCACATAATTTAGTAAAAGCTTTTGCGCAATGCTGGCCGCTTCTTACGGCTATTCCTTTACTATTAAGTAAAGTGGCTTCATCTTGTGGAAAAACACCTTTTACATTAAAAGTTAAAATTCCTGTATCTGTATCTTTATTATATATAATAATGTTTGGATTATTTTCTAATTTTTTAACTGCATAGTCATGAAGTTCTTTATCGTGCTTTGAAATTTCATCCATTCCAATTGATGTTAATAAGTTGATGGCTTCGTTTAGACCTGAGATTCCTGCTAAATCTAGAGTTCCTGCTTCAAACTTTGCAGGTGGTAGTAATTCCTCAACATGACCATTTTTATCAAATGTAACATTCATTCCACCACCAGTAATAAAACTATCCATTTTAATCAATAATTCATATTTTCCTATTAGACATCCGATACCAGTTGGGCCACACATTTTATGACCTGAAAATGTTAAGAAATCGACGTCCCACTTTTTAAAATTTGTCTCAATATGAGGGACTGATTGTGCACCATCAAGAACTAAAATTGCGCCAAAAGAGTGGCAAATTGCAGCGATTTCTTCAATTGGATTGATATATCCTAATATGTTTCCAATATGTGCAATTGAGACAATTTTCGTATTTTTTGAGATAACTTTTTTAAAGTTTTCTACCGTTATTTTTAAATTCTCATCAAGCTCAATATAAACAATTTTTGCACCAGTTATTTTAGCTACCTTAAACCAAGGCAACATATTAGATGCATGTTCAGCTTCTGTTAAAATTATTTCATCGCCAGGTTTTAAGAATTTCAAACCATAACCATAAGCAATCGTATTTAATGACATCGTGTCACCACTTGTAAAAACAACCTCATTTGGATTACATTTAACAAAATTAGCAACATTATTCCTGACATCATTAATCTTTACATCCATGTTGTAACAAAGATCATAATCTCCTCGATGGGAGTTGCTTGTTTCATTTGAATAGTAATTAACAACTGCATCAATAACTGATTGTGGCTTAAATGTTGTGGAAGCATTATCTAAAAATACAAGATTTTTTCCCTGCATTTTTTTGTTCTTCAGCATTGGAAATAAACTACGAATATTTTTAATATCGTACATTATTCATTCTCCCTTCTATAAGATCCATGATTTGTTTCTGATGGTTGTCATCAAAACCTGCAAGTATTGGTTTCAAATATCCTAATGTAATTAGTGCTTTTGCACTATCTTCGCAGAGCCCACGTGAGGTTAAATAGAATAAATGTTCTTCATTTATTTTTCCAACTACTGCTGCGTGGTTAGCAACAACATCGTTATCATCAATTTTTAGTATAGGCTTAGCGGTTCCAATACTTTCCTCATCAAACACCATAATTTTTGCATTTTGTGATGTCTTAGATTTGGCAGATCCATCTTTTATATGGCTCACACCCAGGAATGTTAAATGTGAGTCATCTTTCGCTACGCCATAGTTATCAATACGAGCAGTTGTTTTTGCTGCATAGTGTGTAGCTGAAATTGAATGCGATTTGTTGTCGGCTTTTTGAGATAAACTAGCAAGATGCCAATTGCAAATAGCACCTTCGCCTAATAGATTTATCGATACATTGTTTTTAAATGTCTCAAACGCAAAATCAGCACAAAAAGCCTCGATTTGCGTATCTTTTGCTAAATTTATCGTTAATTTAAAAGATGAATCGTCGTTCAAAAATAACATTGAAATTAAAGCTGAGACATTTTCTAGAACATTTATTGTTAGATTAAAATCTTTGCATCCTATGAATAAAAGTTTTTCATTATTTTTTATATCAAAAGAGGCTGATTTTTTATCAGAAAATTCATTTAAATTTACAATTCGAAAATCTTGGCAAATCATTATTTTTTAATAGCCTCTTTAACTGCACAACTGCCTATTGATACAGTGTTCATTTTTGCTTCTTCTTTTTGTATTTCAATTCCAAGTTCAGTTTTTATAAACTCATATCCTGTTTTATCAATTCGTTGAATAATATCTTTTCCACCATCCAAAACCACTTTTCCATTAATAATCACAATTGCTCTTGTAGGTTGGATTAAGTCAAATAATCTAGCATAATGAGAAATGATTAAAAAACCTTGCCCTTTTTGCTGTTGTTTTTTTATGACATCAGCCACAATTTGTATGGCATCTACATCTAAACCCGAGTCAATTTCATCTAACATAGAAATTTTTGGTTCTAATAACAACATTTGTAAAATCTCGTTTCTCTTCTTTTCTCCACCAGAAAATCCTTCGTTCAAAGAACGTGTTGCTAAATCAAATGGCATTTGTACTTCTTTTACGGCGTTATCTAAAACCTTATAAAAGTTATATGTAGAAATCGGGTTGTCATTGTGAGCATTGACTGCCGCCCTTAAAAAGTCAGAATTTATAACTCCTGGAACTTCAGATGGATTTTGCAATCCAAGAAATAATCCAAGTTTTGATCTTTGATCAGTAGATAATGCAAGAACATCAACATCATCAAAGAAAATTGAACCTTTTGTTACTTTGTAACGAGGATGCCCCATTATTACATTAAACAAAGTAGACTTTCCATGTCCATTAGGACCTAAAATTGCTACGGTTTCATTATTATTTATTTCTAAATTAATGCCTTTTAATATTTCTTTTCCTTCAACTTCAGCATGAAGATTTTTAATTCTTAGTGTCGACATACTCTTCAACCTCAAAACGAACTATATTATAGAAAATAGATGAAATGTATTCAATCAATACAATAATTTTTTTAAATGTAGGACAAAAAATAAGCAAAAATATATGTAAGAAAAAGTCGGATTGAATACATAACATTTACTGCTTTAAAGTATATTCTTTAAATAATTCTTGCACTAAAAATCACTAATATATAAAATATTAACGCTACATATTTAGGCAAAGGAGAGTAGAAAATGAAAAAAAGTAAACTATCAATTGGCTTAGTTACTACATTCATTGCTGCGCTCGGATTATCTGCTTGTAACACAACATCAAGTGCTGTCACTGATGGCAAAGGTGCAATTGTTACAATCACAGGATATGGCGGCGAAAAGATTGAAATTAAGGCAAACGATCTTTACGGCGAATATCTAAAAGATCCAAACAAAATTAGTTCTTTCTATTCAACAGTAGAAGAAAACTTAATTCGTTACACATACGAAAAGACTACTTTTGTAAGCGACAACAATAGCCAACCAGAAGAACCTGGCAAAGTCAAAGTAACACTCAAAACCTATAACGGTATAAAAAGTGATGCTGACTTAGCAGTAAGAAAAGCCAAAGAAAAAGCTCAAGCGAACGCAAAATCTTCAGGAACAAGTTTCCAAACTGAATGGGACAAGATTCTAAAAGAGAATAACGTCGAAAACGAAGAAGAGCTTAGAGAAAAATACATATATCAGTATGAGAAAGAAGAATATGAGAACTGGTATTTAAAAACAAACATGTCTTCTTTAACAAATGAATACATTACAGATTCAAGTGTTAAGGCTGATGCCAAATTCCCATATCATATTCGTCATATCTTAATTAGTTTAAGCAATGGTTCATCAGATTTTGTTAAAGGAACAATCTCTGAAGATGAAGCTGATACATTAGGAAGTGTTATGAGCGAACTCATTGACTCTACAAAAGTTGGCGGTTCTAATTCTTATCTTTATACTTTTGCTAAAATCGCGCGTGAACACGCTGATAAAGGTGATTCAGGCAGTGCCGCAAAAGGTGGAGATGTCGGAATTATGTCAACAACCACATCTTTCGTCAATGAATTCAAATTAGGTATTTATGCTTATGATACTGTCTTTAATAATGTTTCAACTCGTAGTGCTGAAACTGTTAAGAAAGTTAAAGAAGGATTAGGAATTACATCAGAAGTTGAAAACACACTTAAGACATTTGGCCTTGAAGAAGTGCCATATGATGCCTTTATCCAAATTGGTTTAAACAAAGATGTTACAACCGATGAAAACAAAGATACAGTTAACGATAATAACGAAGCATATTATCCACGTAATGTATACTATAATAACTATTTGAACTTACATAGACCATTTGTTATAACAAACCAAAAACTCGATCCAAAAACAGGTAGAGTTTCCGAAGAAACTATTAAAGATAGTTCTAGATTTGGTTACGTTGCAAGTGAAAAATTACGTTATTTAACAGATGAAGAAGGTCGTGTAATTATCGGTGTCCGTTCAGAACACGGCATTCACTTGATGATTATGCAAAAATCAATCTTCAATGATGAAACTACATACACTGAAAAAGCAAAACAAGTTTCACTTAAAGATTATTACACAACATATACACCAGATAATAAATATTATCCAACCTTCGACCAAGATGGTGAAAAGAAACCATATACAACATATGTCAACTATTTACCAGGCCTCGAATCAACAGATTTGAAAACAAGAGCCAGTGAAGTTGAAGGTGAAATTAGCGGATTTGATAATGCCTACTCATACCGCATTTATGAAAACTTATTAAATTACTTAAGCACTAAGAGTGTTACCGTTACATTCTCTAAAGGTATTGATGAGACCATTGATGGTTATATCTCAACCCTAAGACAAAAGAATAAATGGGATCGTGCTGATTCATTGAAAGATGCATGGAAAACATATCTCAACTTACTTGAATTAGAACTTTATACTCATGGTATTAAATTTGGTAGCGCGATGAACATCTACGATACTGATAATGTATCTTTTGAAACAAGTCAGAACAGTAGAAGAGTCAACACAGTTTGTGCTGTAAGCTTCAAAAAAGCTGCCAGCTCAAAGAACTATGAAAAAGGAGGAGTTTGCTATGAAGCGAAATAGTATTAAGAAATTAGCGTGCTTATCCTTGTTAGGCCTTTTAGGCTTAACCGCATGTAACACTACAACAGCCTCAGATGTCTATGCTAAGCCAGACAACTATTCTGATTCATCAGTAAGTTTTGAAAAGGATTCTACTGTTGTAAATGGTTACAAAACAATGGAGGAAGTCTATGATGCATGGAGAGAAGGCAATATTCCTTCTAACGTTGCAGAAAAGATTATCATTGAATACTCTTATAGTGCCTTTGGAAAATATGATGATTTGAAATCAATTGCTGAAAAGATTAAAAATAAAGAGGATTTAGATACTGTTAGAACCTTTATTAACAATCACAAAGTGTATCAAACATCGCCACGTGTGGAAAAAGACGAATTTGCTTTAGTTTCAGGTAAATTTGCCGCTATTGAAAAACGTATTGCACAAAGAATGTACAAACTTGTTTCAGGCGGATCATACACCGAAGATTCAATCTTTGATGAAGCAGAAATGCTTAAATCTTTATTAAATGATAGTCAATCCGTTTCTCATCCAAAAGAGGCTACAACTTATAAAGGTTTAGTCCTTCCATCAGTTGAGCCTGAAGAAGTCTTTGAAACTCAAGAAGAATTAGGTGGAGATTCTCTTTTACATAGAGAAAATTATCAAAGCTTAACCAACACTTACATCGACGATAAAATAACTCCTGAAATATATAAGGAATTATTAAATGAACAATATCTCTTAGAAGAAGCTAAGAGCACTATTGGACGTTCACGTGCTAGAAAAATAAATGTCTTCTCCATCACTGCTCGTTCAGGTATGGAAGATGGCAAAGCTGCCGAATATTTAATGAACTATTTATTTGAAGTTCTAACTTCTGCTCCAAAATCAGCAATTTGGAAAAACCATACAGAATGGTTAGTTGAAGGTGGTTCTAAACTTGATGTCTCTAAAGTGTTTACTGATTTCTCAAATGCTTGGGTCGGAAACGTTGAACCAATAAAAGATGGAGATGGAACAACCAAATATAAAAATACTGTTTTAGAAGACATTTTAGCGAAACAAGCCGAAGCTGAAGATCCAGTTTTCAAATATGTTGAAGAGACAGAAGAAGGCAAAGAATCACAAAGTTATTACAAATCTACTGATCGTGGATTATGGATGACTGATGTTGATAAAATCGATGCTGATCCAAAGAAAACAGATACTTCAGTTGAATCTGAATTTACTGGAAACAACACTTATACAGTTGAACACGGTATTGAATTAAAAGAAAGAGCAGACAAATTAAAAGATTACACATCTTCTGGTTGGTACATTGCTTCTGATGGCGCTGGTACATTACCATCCTCAATCTCAAATCGTTTATTCAACGTTACTGTCAGTGATTCCAAAAAGGAAAATGAAACTGATCCATCAAAACCAGAATACGCTCCTGCTTATGATCGTTGGCAAAAAGTTCAAGAAAATTCAGGATTAAGAAAATCCGCAGAATATGAATATAGCAAAGACAATGACTATGGTTCATATCTTGCTAGAATTGCTGGAAACTATTTCTTGAGAAACAATGATTTATTACCAGGTTCTGAAGATCAAGATATTATCTTCAAAGATGGTAGCACATATTATGTTGTTCAAGTTGAAGAAGCCGTTAACTCCACAAAGATGGGCTCAAGCGATACAAACTATAGCTCATTAGGCAGAACTGCTGAGGATATTCAAGATATCACTAACGAGGTCGCCAAGATTATCGCTGCTGGTTCAACTTATCAAGACTTAGCCAAAGATTACTGGTTAAAGAAAATGTCATTAGAATATCACGATACTGTTGTATTCAACTACTTTGCTGAAACATATCCTGATTTATTCAAATAGACACATAAACAAAAGGAGAGCAGTTTGCTCTCCTTTTTAATAGGAGAAATATGGAAACAAAAGATGTATTTTGCAAAATTGTAGATGGGGAAATACCTTGTTATAAACTATATGAAGATGAAGACGTTCTAGCATTTTTAGATATCTCTCAAGTTACAAAAGGACATGCTCTTGTAATTTGCAAAAAGCACTATCCTAATTTCTTAGCAACACCACAAGAAACAATGCATAAAGTTATGGATGTTGCGCAAAGAATTGGACAAGTGCAAATAAAGATGCTTGGTGCTAAAGGTGTTAATATCTTATCTAACTGCTACGAAGCAGCTGGACAAACAGTCAATCATTTCCATGTTCATGTCATTCCTAGATATGAGAAGCAAGAAGGATTTGTCTTGGAAATGAAAGAAAATAATAAAGACTTAAATCTTCCCAGTATACAAGAACAAATCAAATTATAAAAAAATCGACGATTATTCGCCGATTTTTTTTGGTTTATAGAACAATCTTCCATCTAACGGATAGACTTTTTGAGTCATCTCTCCAGGCTTTACTGTATCTAATGCCTTGGAAACAATCACCATTTTGCTATCAAGATTATCAATCATAGATAATAGAAGAGCTTCTTTTGTTAATGGCATAACGGGGGAACCGAATTCTAATTGTCCATGGTGAGAAAGCACCATATGTTCTAATAATATTACTATTTCATCATCTAATTTTAATTCTTTTGCGGCAGAACGTATTTCGCTGGTCATAATTGAGATATGCCCTAATAATTTACCCTCTAATGAATATTTATAAACTACTTCGCCTTCTAATTCTATTATTTTGCCCATATCGTGAAGTAAGGCGCCAGTAACAAGCAACTCTCTATCAACATCTTTATAAATGGTACATAAATAGTCGGCTATTTTTGCCATTGTAACGCTGTGCATAACTAATCCACTTTTGTATTCATGATGAATAGAGGCGGCAGCAGGATGTATAAATAATTTATCAATAAATTTATTAGTGAAATAATTTAATAATTTCGTACATGTTTCATTTTTAATAGATTTAACTAATTCATTATATTGTTTAGTCAATTCTTCTGTTGAAATTGGAGGATGCTGTACGAATTTATCGAGGTCAATGTTGTTGCGGTCGATAACTTTTCCACTTAAAACTTTAAGTTGGAGATTTCCGTTATATAAAATGACAGTAAAAGTTACTTCTACTACATTACCGATAACAAAGATATTATCATCTTCTTCACTGGCGTCCCATTTTTTTCCACCAATTGATCCACTTGAGTCCCTTAATTCCAAAGATAAATATGCTCTTGGTCCAGAAACTCCTTTAGTAACGTTATTAACTAATAGTTGCTCCGTTAATTGGTCATTTTCTTTAAATTCACTTACTAGTTTCATTGATCTGGTCTCCTTATATCCTTTATATATTATAATAGTTAGTTTTTCTTATTGTGATTCTCAATAGCATAATTATAAGCTTCTAATATCTTCTCATAAAAAGTTTCTAATGAATATTTTTTTAAAGAAGATTCAATGTTGCTTTTGAGCTCATTTTTTTGCTTTATATTCATTGTTAATATGATTTCTAATTTTTCATTAAATTCTTCTAAATTCTCAAAAATAAAGCCATTTTTGCTGTCGTTTATTAATAAAAGTGTTGTTTTATCTTTTCTTGCTAAAACAGGAATTCTTGAGGCCATTGCCTCTAATAAAGTAAGGCCTTGTGTCTCTGTTAGTGACGAGGAAACAAAGCAATCAGATATTAAATAATAATTAACTACTTTTTTGTTCGGTATTTTACCCACAAAAATGACTTTTTTATTTATGTGCAGTTTGTTCACCAAATTGACAAATTCCTTTTTGTCTGGCCCTTCTCCCGCTATTATAAGTCTCACATCATCGTTAGGATGACTTTGAATATAACTAGCAAAATATTTTATTGTTACATCAATACTTTTTTCTTTTCCTAAACGCGATAAAGATAAAATCGTTTTAGTGTTAGTTTTATAGTTATGTCTATTTTTAAAAGATGTCATAAATTTCTGAGTATCTTTATATATATAAAAGCGGTCCACATTCATACCTGTTGGAATAACAAAAATATTTTGTTTAACACCAGCTTTTAATAAATATTCTTTTGATTTTTCAGTAGGAGTAATGATTGTATTTAGATGTTTAGAAACCGATCTAGAATAATTTCTCACTAATTTTTTCATCGTAGAATCGAAAAATTTACCCTTAGAAAAATAATGAGTATATTCTTCATACATCGTGTGATAAGTATAAACCACTGGTATATTTAATATTTTAGAAGCCCTTCGTGCAAAAACGCCCATTGAAGCATCGCTATGGTAATGAATAAGTTCAGCTCCTGCATCTTTTAAATATTTAATGACATGTCTATTGTAAAATCTTGTTATAGTTAATCCATACAATTTTTTTAATACAATTCCAGGAATTCTTATAACGTCATCTTTAATGCTTAATTTTCCTTTATCAAAACGGGTTGTAACCACTATTACACGATGTCCGTTATTTTTAAATGCGCGAACTAAATTGTATGTTGAAGTAGCAACACCATTGATTTGTGGAGGATATGTATCAGTAAATATGGCAATTACCATTATTTATTTTTCTCCTTCTTATTAAGCTTTTTAAGACGCGATTTTTTCTCCGCTTCTTCTACTTCTTGTAAACGTAACGAAATTGTCTCTTTAGAAAGATCGAGGAATGTCTGAGAGTTCTTTCCTGGAAACTCTTCATTAGGAATACATTTACGCTTATTGTTAGTGTGGTAAAAGGCTGTGGTGATACCAGCGATAATAAGAGGAATAGTAAATGTTAAACTTCTCCAAATTAATAACGCTGTTGAGCACAATGTCTGACTATCAACGCCATTGATATAATAGAAATTAGTAAATAGTTTTGTAAAGAAATATTCACTAACTCCAGCACTGCCAGGAATAGGAATTAACCCTGTTACCATTTGGTGATAATTGGATAAAAATACACTGTCCCAAAGGGTGGCGGTTGTACTTTGGTTTCCAAGAGCTAAACCAACAAAATATGGCACAGAAAATTTAAGTGTTAAATAGATGAAAAAGAATGCTGCAATTAATAAAGTAAATGGTATGTTTGTAAGCAAACGTTTGAACTCAATTTTAAAATTCTCAACAGAAATTCGTAAATCTTCCCTGGATTTTGCAGGGTTTTTGATAATTTTAATCTTATTTAACAACGTAATACATGGTCCCATAATGAATCGATGAAACCCATTCCAATACGCCATTAAAAAGATAACCAATATTACCGAAATATTAACAATAAAACCAATAATAGTTAATGGCCAAACAGGGATTTCAAATGACCAACCAGCAAGGTTGAAAGGAATCACTCCAATCGCATTAATAAAATCATATTTTACGATGAAAGATATTAAACCATAAATGCATAATACAGCTTGGTAGATAATTGAATACATTGCTAAGATTGAGATTGCAGAAGACATCTTTAGCCCTTGTTTGTTCAAGGTATAAGCTTGCATTATCTGTCCACCGCTTGCGCCAGGGGTAACAGCATTATAAAATTGACCGACTTGATCAATAGCGAGCGATCTATGGTAATGATATTTTCTAGTAAACAATCTAGCGAAACAAAATAAAACCAAAGATCTCACTAAAATACACCCTATTAGTATGCCAACAATAGCAAGAATCCAACGATAATCACATGTTTGCAAAATGCCTACAACGTTATCAAATTTTCCATATAGCGAAATTATTAACGCTACAACAGTAACGACCAATACCAAAGATATGTTTAAAACATATTTAATAACATTTTTCTTTTTTTTCTTGTTTTCATCGACTATATCTTGGTTTTGAATATCTTTATTGTCGTCCATGAGAAAAGTATAACATAAAAAATATATTTTATATAAAACATAGTAATAAATAACATAGTGAAACTGCTTTAGCAGAATAACACTGTTTGTTAAACTATACGAACTTTATTAAGTTGAAGACTTTCTTGAATAGAGAAACACTATTTTTTTGTAAATTTATATAAGCTCTTGTGAGTTAACGATTGATTTGCCTTTAATACACGAACCTTTGTTAAAGCAACCTGAGGTTCAATAGCTAAGCCTCTATACTGTCCTGGGTCTGAATTAATAAATTCAATATTATCGTTATAATTGCAAGAATAAATATGAATACTGCTATAATCTGTGAAAATTTCTAATTTGTATTTATTGTTAGATAAAACTACAGAAGGAATATCAAAATTAACACTATCTAAAACAAAATTATGATCATAGCCATATCTTTTATCGTTAAAAATTGAAGGATCCTGAAGATCTTTAAAAACAGGTTTTGGTTTTTTAAAATTCGTTACGTCATCAACAGGAACCATCTTCTCTTCAGGCAATAGGGTCTCACCATTAAGCGGAACATGGTTGCTGGAATTAATGAATAAATCTAGATCTTTATTATGCTTTGAAGATAAGCTAAAGAATGTATGGTTTGTTAATGACACCGACGTATCTTTTGAAGAGGAATAACTAACTATATGATTTAAATCATATGAATTGTCACTAATAATATATTTAACTAATAATTTGCAGTCTCCTGGAAAACCAATACTCATATCAGGAACCAACAATGTAAAGATAACTTCAGTAGATTCTTGTAAATCATTAATTTCATATTTAAAAATTTGATTAGAAAAACCATCATCACCACTATGTAGGCAAATGTTTCCATTGTTAGGTTTTAAGAAATATTCTTTACCATTAATGACATATTTCCCATCTAAAGCACGAGCACACATTGGACCAATGGTGCTGCCATAATAAAATTTCTTATTAGCGAAATCTTCATATTTTTTAGGTGTTAATGTCATTACATCTTCACCGATAAAAATACTATAGATTGATGCACCAAGTGGGCACAAAGTGACTTTAAATCCTAAGGGATTTTGAATAATAATAAAACGATCATCTTTAGTAATTTTGTTTTGAGACATATTAGCTTCTTTCTTCCTCCGTTCTGAATTGAAGATTATATAAAGTTTCGTATCTTTGATGCTTATTTATTAATTCATTATGCGTTCCCATTTCTTTTATTTGGCCTTCTTCAACAACTGCGATTACATCTGCATTTTTTATAGTTGATAACCTATGTGCCACAATAATACAGGTTCTTCCTTTGCTTAATTCGTTCAATGAATTTTGTATCAGTAATTCAGTCGTATTATCTAATGCGCTTGTCGCTTCATCCAAAATTAATATAGGAGGATTTTTAAGAAAAATTCTAGCGATTGAAATTCTTTGTTTTTGACCACCGCTTAATCTCACACCTCTTTCGCCAATATCTGTATCAAGACCGTTTGGTAAAGAGTTAATAAAGTCCATTATTTTGGCTTTTTTACAAGCTTCTAACAATTCTTCTTCTGAGGCGGTTGGATTACCATATAAAACATTATCTCTTATAGAGCCTCCAAACAAGAAAACATCTTGTTGAACTATGCCAATCTTACTTCGTAAAGATGATAAGGTATATTCACTTATATCTACATTATCAAGCAATATCTTGCCTTTATCTAAAAAGTAAAATCTTGGAATAAGATGACATATTGTTGTTTTGCCTCCACCACTAGCACCAACTAATGCTAATGTTTTACCTTTTTCTAGAGAAAATGAAACATGGTTTAATACGCCATCTTCTTTATTGTCGTAAGAAAAACAAACATCATCAAAAACCAAATCTCCATAAACATTTGTTAACTCATTTGGACCATTAAATTTTGTTTCTTCTTCTTCATCCAAAATATTAATAAATCTTTCAAATCCACTGCTGGCAGTTTCTAACATTTCAATGAAATTTAATAATTGATTTATTGGGGTAATAAATAATGAGATTGAAATGACAAATACACTATATTCAGCTACCTCAAAATGAGGCATTTCAAAGTAAATAAATAGACCGCCAACAAGCAAAACAATGACGTTAAATAAATCAGTTAAAAATTGCGAAATCGAGAAAAATCTGCCCATACTGCCGAGAATTTGACTTCTTACATCTAAATATTCGTTATTGCAAACTTCGAATTTTTCTTGTTCTAATTTCTCATTTGTAAACGCTTTTGTAACCCTAATTCCGGTAATAGAACTTTCCATTCTAGCGTTGATTTTCGCAGTTGCTTTTCTACTCTTTCTCCAAGATATTGCAAACTGTTTTCTGAAATACCATGTTACATAAAATAATATTGGCACTACTGCAGTTAAAATTAAGCCCAAAATCCAGTTAATAGTATATAAATAAATTAACGAACCAATAACAGTTAAACCAGCCACTAAAATATTCTCTGGACCATGATGTGCTAACTCACTTATATCAAATAAATCATTAACCATAGTTGAGTTGATAACGCCTGTTTCGTGAGTGTCATAATATGAATATGGCAATTTTTGTAATTTATTAAAGAGGTCAGTTCGCATCGTTGCTTGCATTTGATGACCCATAACGTGGCCATAATACTGAACAAAATAACGCAACAACGCTCTGATTATATAAACAAGCAATAACGATACGGAACCAATAATAACTAAACTTAGATTCTTATTAGGTATCCAATCATTAAGCATATATTGAGTAAGCACTGGATATCCCATGCCTATTGCAGCAATAAGAAAACTAGCACTCATATCGAGAATAAATATTTTTTTATGTGGTTTATAATAAGCAATAAATCTTTTAAACATAAATATATTTTCTATTCTATTATACGCGTAATTTGCAACAAATATCTAAGATATTATAGGATATTTCATCATGTTAACATCAAAAAAAATAGTATATTCGAAATATCTCAAAAAAGTGAAATAGTCTGTAACACCTAATACGCAGAGGATAAACTTAATGAAAAAAAGTTTATTCTTATAGAAAAAAATAGAAAATTGCTTAATAATGAGAGTGTGAATATTGAAAAATTAATACCTGCAACTAAAAACTATTTATGGGGTGGAAAACGCCTATTTCAATATGGGAAAACATCCACCAACGACATTATTGCTGAATCTTGGGAATTATCATTTCACGATGATGGTCCCTGTAAACTCTCAAATGGGAAATTACTAAAAGATGTATGCACTGAACAAGACCTTGGAGAAAAATGTAAAAAATTTAATTTTTTTCCAGTATTAAACAAATTTATAGATGCTAAAGATGATCTGTCAATTCAAGTGCATCCATGCGATGAATATGCATTGAAATATGAAAATTCTTATGGAAAAACAGAAATGTGGTATGTTGTTGATGCATTAGAAAATTCTTACTTATATATAGGATTTAATAAAGATGTTTCTGACGCGGAAATTCGTGAAAGAATTAAAAATAATACCTTAATAAATATAATGAATAAAATTGAGGTTAGAAAAGGCGATTGCTATTTTATTCCTTCTGGTACAATACACGCCATCGGTAAAGGTTGCTTCATCTACGAAATACAAGAAAATAGCAATTTAACTTATCGAGTCTATGATTATGATAGGGTTGGGAAAGATGGCAAAAAACGAGAATTACATATAGAAAAAGCACTTAAGGTTTTGAATAAAAAGAAATACATTCCTAATAATATTTCTAGTGAAAACCTTGCAAATTGCGAGTATTTTACTGTGAAAAGATGTCTCAATGTATCGAAAGTCTCAGCTCCTAACGACTCTTTTCTTGCACTAACTATTATCTCGGGCAATGGAAAAATTGATAATATTGTGGCTTGTGCCGGAGACACATTTTTTGTACCCGCAAAAAAAGTCGCCAATCTTGATGGCAAATTTGAGATAATAACAACGACAATTTAATTAAAAAACATTATGAATAAAGAAAATAGAAACATTCAATATATTTGTCCTTTCAAGATTATTGAGTCTAAAGGTGACATTAAAAATCTCGAGTATTTATTACACGAATCAGACTCGCAAATCTCAATATATGAACCAGATTGTTTTGAATTAAATGGCGAAGGATTTATAGTAATCGATTTTGGTCAAGAACAAGCTGGCGGAATCCGCCTTCTAACTAATATGGCCGAAAAGGAAACTGATGTATATAACTTAAGAATTCGATTTGGTGAATCTGTGTCAGAATGTTATTCAGACATTGGAGAAAAAGGCAGCACTAATAATCATTCAATAAGAGATATGCTAGTGACAATCCCAACATTAAGTGACCAGTCATATGGTGACACCGGATTTAGATTTGTAAGAATTGATTTTCTAGATAAAGATAAAACAATTCGCATAAAATCTATTCTTGCAAAATGTTGGCGTAACAATTTTAAACTTTTGAAGAATTTTGATTCCTCAGATGCAAAACTTAATAAAATTTTTGATGTTTCAAAACACACCTTAGAATTATGCATCCAAAATTACATTTGGGATGGCATCAAAAGAGATAGATTAGTTTGGGTTGGGGATATGGAACCAGAAATCCATGCAATTCTCCACTTATTTGGCCAAATTGAAGCAGTTGAGAAATCTATATCAATATCAGAAAAGCATAATCCTATGCCTTGTTGGATGAACGGAATTCCTTCATATTCAATGTGGTATTTATTAATAGTCTGCGAAGTTTTGTACTATTCAAAAGATGTTAAATTTTATAGAAGACACGAGCAATATTTTAATAGCATTTTAGATTTGATAAATAAGGGTGTTAGTAAAAATGGGGTTCTAGATTTTTCCACAATAAAAGATGCACCTAGTAATTCATATTTCATAGACTGGCCAAGTTGTGATGCAAGTGAAGAAGATAAAATTAATGCTAATAAAAATTTACTAATCTATATACTAAGGCAATGTATCAATATACTGAATAAATTTGATATTGAGTGCAATATAGGCAAGCAGATATTAGCTAGATTAGAATTAAGGCCAACTAATATTCCTAAATTATCTCAATTTGCTGCCTTACACTACTTAGTTAATAAAGATGATGAGTCATTTAATGTTTTAATCAACAACGGAAGCAATGGAATGACAACTTTTATGAGCTATTATATACTTACTGCTATCGCTGATAGAGATATTTATAAAGCTATACAGATATTAAAGGAATATTATGGCGGCATGCTTGATAGGGGGGCAACCTCGTTTTGGGAAAACTTTTCTCTATCTTGGCTTGACGGCTCAGGAAGAATTGATGAAATAACTCCAACTAATTTAAAAGATTTACATGGTGATTATGGTGATTATTGTTATAAAGGCTATAGGCATTCTTTGTGCCATGGTTGGAGTTGTGGGCCAATCTCTTTCCTTTTAGAACAAAAAGGGAGAATAAAATGATAAAAGATAAATCATTATTCATAATTATTTTTTCAATGTTACTTTGCTCTTGCGGCAAAACTAATCAAACCTATGTTGCTCCTAAGGGCGTCCCTAATTATTCTAGATTTTCTGAGACAAATCAAATGAGAATATCTGGATGGATTGCTCCATATCATGAAAATATTGATGATTCGGGTAATAAAAATTTAATTTCACAAGAGTCATATAATTATCTGCATGATTGTGGATTTAACGCAATATACACCATGTATGAGTTTTCATATTCTCATGAAAAGGCAATCTTAGATTCATTAGAATATGCTAAAAATTCTAATATAAAATATTATGCAAAAAGTGCAAAAATATTTGCCTGGGAAGAAACGGTTTCTACTTTTACACCTGGATATTTTAATACTGACTCTTTAATGAAAAAATATAAAAATCATGACGCTTTTGCGGGCCATTTAGTATGTGACGAACCAAATGTTAAATATTTTAATTCACTCAAAGCAAGAAAAGATTTTTATGAAACAGAATTTCCTGGCAAAGAATTTTATATAAACCTTTTGCCCTCTTACGCAAGCAAAGATCAGCTTGGTGTCTCAACTTACGAAGAATATATTAATCAATATATCAATATTATTAATCCAAGAGTTCTTTCCTTTGATCATTATTCGCTATCAAATGTTGGTGGGCTTCCTAATTGCAAACCGGATGCTTTATATAATAGGGAAACCGTAGCCTATTTAGCATCTCAAAAACAAATCCCATACATGAATTTCACATTAGTAAGTTCTTCATCCGCTGAAAAGAGAAGAATGATGCAAGAGGCAGATTTAAGATGGCAAGTAATGTGTGATTTAGCTTATGGCACATCTGGTATACAGTATTTCTGCGTTTTCCCAGTAATAGAAGGCGATTTCAAAAACGCTTTATTTGATGAAGATGGCAAGCCAACAATCTTTTATAACTATGCAAAAAATATTAACAACATGTGTTTGTATATGGACGAAGCCTTCATGTCATTCCAATGGGTCGGAACAATTACTAAAAAAGGCGACTTATATGAACCAGATGTTGGAATCCCAGCGTTTGATTATTGTAAACATTCAATAACTTCTCATGATGCACTTTATACAGTCAAGTCAGATTACAATACACTAGTCGGTTGTTTTAATAGTAAAGTTGATAATTATCGGGGATATATGATTACAAACTTTGAAGATCCGGCATTAGATATCACAGATAACGTTGAGTTAACATTTACTGGCGCCGATCATGTGTTAATCTATCATGGTACAACAAAGAATACCATGCCTCTTAATAACGGTAAATTAACTTTAAATCTCAATCCAGGTGATGGCGTGTTCGCCATTCCTTATAATCAATAATTTTATTTTCTTTTTTCTGTATAAATTCCTTTATTTGCTATTTCAGGATAATTTTTTTCATTTATTCCTTTATCAAAAATATAGTTCATTAATATCACAGTAAAAAGCATTACAAGTGGATAAATTAAAGTTAAATAAAGAACAATAGCACTGTATTTGATAATCGGATTTCCAATAAATAAAACAAATGTAATTGGAATAAAATAAATAACA
>JAKSVI010000059.1 GCA_024408095.1 Bacilli bacterium | reverse complement strand
ACTATTCCAACATATATAAATGCCATCCAAAAATTATTAGTAAAAAACCATCCAACAATAAATCCAAAGATTAAAACAAGTGCTACGAACACAGCGTATTTTAATATATAGCTTTTTATAATTGACAAACTCAAATATTCATCTAACAAATAATTGGCACCTGTAATCATAAATGCCAAAATAAACAACAGTAAAACAAGCACTATTTCTGCGGTAATCCCCGACCATATGATTGAGCATGTAAATACTGTTAGTATCATCAAAGCTGCTAACAAGCATGTATCTCTTAAAATTTTCTTCATACTGCCCCCTAAAATCTTTGCTTAATATCTTTTAAATATTTCCTTGAAACAATCAACTTCTCATTATTATCAAGTTCCGCCTCTAGATGACTATTTTTTATTTGCTTAATTCCTTTAAGATGATCAATGTTTATTAAGCACGTCCTTGATATTCTTACAATCTCACTTTCCTTAGTCATATCTTCTAGTTCTGCCATTGATAAATCCAAACGATAAACTTCGTTTTCGGTATATATAAATGCCTTTCTGTCGACAATCTCAAAATAATAAATTTCTGATAATGGTATACGTACCTGCCTATCTTCAATAGAAGCTGAAAAATCCATATCAATACTATTGATTTTCTTTACCACTCTCGCCACAAATTCATTATACTCGGGATATTCAATTATTATTGTAAGCGGCTGCTTTTCAACCTGTCTTGTAACAATTTTCATTTGCTATTCCTTTTTACTACATATATTTAATCTGCTCCGCAACTTCACTCTTAAATTTTTTTGAGAATATAGTATATAGCATTAAAATAATAAAAAAGATCATTTTTACATACCTAATAAGCATACTCATTTCAGAAGAATAAGGTGAAAGTAATTGACTCCCTAATAAATTACTAAACATATGCACCAGCGCACCTGCAAGAATACTTCGCTTGGTCTTTATATAAACAAACGATACAAATACACTTAATAACATCAAACTTGGTACCATCATTAATGCATCAAATAAAGAATCCTGCAACAAATTATATTGAGCCTGACCAGGTGTAAAATACCAAGCAAGATGCCAAATTGCCCAGATAAATCCAAGAAGTAAAGAAGCCTTCAAAAAGCCAAAGCGTACTATAAGCTTATCTAAAGCATAGCCACGCCATCCAAACTCTTCATTTAAAGGTCCAGATACAAGAGAGATCAAAATAACTAATGGCACCATTAAGGGATTACCAATAATCGCATGAATATAATCCATACCTGGCATATCATACCCTAATATATTGACTCCAATATAGATACACACAGTTGATATAATGGAAAAAATTGAAAATACAATCAAAGGCCATTTCCATTCCATATATTTCAAACTAAAGCATCTTTTAAAATAATCTCTTCTTTCTGCTCTGCTATATGTTAAAAATACTATAAAAAGTCCTACAACTGATGGTGCACCACCACCAAAATAAAAAATAAAAGTACCTATCGGTGTACCTGTGATTCCTAATATTACAGGTATAAAGCCGCAGATCCATGTCCATGCAAGTGTTATAGCAAAAAATAGAATCAGATTACTCCTTTTTTTCATATATCACATTCCTCCATTCTTTTTTGTTGAATGTTACCGAAATGTTTATACTATTTCTAGGTCAATATACACTTGTTGCAATTATGGTTACACGAAATACAAAAATGGTCGCCTATAAAGGCGACATCATTCTTTACAAACAGCTCCTCATTTAGCCCGTATT
>JAKSVI010000058.1 GCA_024408095.1 Bacilli bacterium | reverse complement strand
TTTTTAAATGTTGCACGTATTAATTCTGGTGAACATGCACTAGTATGTGGAAGTTTACCTGTTTCTTCAACTTTCTTAAATAAGGTGGTGATGTCTAGATTAACACCATCTTGGTATGTTTCTTCTTCAAAAGAGACATTAAGCGGTAATACTTCAATGTCATACTTTTCATAAATTTCTTTTGTTAGATCCACAGTGGAATCAACAATAATCTTAACTTTGTTCATATCAATCTCCTTTTTTCAACCTAGGAAACTATTATTAATTTAAAGATAAAAATGAAAATAGTCACTACACTGTGAAACGCAAGTTAGTAGAGAAACAATTTACAACTCCACTCAGAGTAGAGTAATATATTTAACATGGAAAATTTAAATCAGATATTTGCAGAAAACTTAATAAAATTAAGAAAATCAAAAAAACTTACCCAATTAGAGTTATCAGAGAAACTCAACTACAGTGATCGTAATATTTCTAAATGGGAAAATGGTACATCTTTACCAACTTGCGATACTTTAAAAGAACTTGCATCATTTTTTGGTGTTTCAATGGATTACTTTTTTGAGAAACATAATAAAGTTGAGATGTTATCAAATGAAGATGATAGCAGACGTTTAAAACTGATTATTATTGGTCTAGCAATGTTAGGAGCCCTTTTTGCTTCTGTTGTTTGTTTCGTTGCTTTCCCTAACTTTTTTAATGTTTCATGGTTATCATTTGTTTGGGGAGTAGTACTTTGTTCAATAATTGGAATTATTTTTACGTCAATTTGGTTCAATAGAAGTCATTACCTATTTTTATTTATAAGTTTATTAGTGTGGACTGGTATAGCTGCTTCATATTTAACTGTATTAATGGTAAATAATTTAAACCTTTGGTATTTATTCTTTGTTGGTATTCCTCTTCAATTAGCAATCTTTGTGTGGAGTAGAATGCCAATTTATAGAAAAAAATAAGTATTTAAACATAAATATTTGAAAAAAAAGAATTGCTTAAAATAAGTGATGCAAATTTTTGTGTTTAAAAAAATATAAAAAAAGTGAACTTAGTTCACTTTAATTATGATAGGTAGAGTCTTTATTGAATGAGGAATTCTAACCACGCTGCTTCATCATCGGTAATGTGTCCATCGATTGCGCAGACAACTAATCCTAAACGGCAGATGTTTTCTTTCATGAAACTATCGTGTTCAGCGATTTCTTTAATTTGTTTGTAGTAGTCACTATCAAATGATGAGCGGAACATGGTAAACGCTTCTTCTTGACTCATATCTTGTTGGAAAATGTATTCAAGTAATGCCCATTCTTTGCTATCCATTTCATTATCTTGGACAACAAATGATGAAAGGCATGCCATACCAAATCCGAATGCAGTGTCTGCATCTTTAGTGACATCTTTGTATTTATCAATGATGTTTGCAAATGCTTGTCTTCCAGCATCTGCTAATCGTTGCTTATCTGCTTTAAGATAAGAATCAAAAACTTCTTTTAATTTAGCGTTCATAATTTTCTCCTATTAATTTATAAACCTGCTTTATTTTAACCTAATTATTTAAAAAGATTCAATATTTTTGCAATTTTTATAGTAACTGAAAATAACTAGGTTATAATCTTACTGAAAAATAATTCAGTGAAAATAAATTCAGTAAAGGTTAAACTATGTTTATTTATAAATTTGAAGGAAAAGATTTGTATTAATGCTGAACAGTTTGCAAAAAGAATTAGTAAAAATAAGTGATGTACAATATGCTACATTTCAGAGTAAATTAACACCAGGTATTGATCCTAGTTTATTTTT
>JAKSVI010000057.1 GCA_024408095.1 Bacilli bacterium | reverse complement strand
AAAAAAAGTCCCAGCCGTTTCTTAAATTCTGATCGTCTCTTTTTCTGCACTAAGATACAGTTAGGAAAAAGGATTTTTTCCCATTTCCTAACCATACCAACTCGTTAATTACCACAAAGCTTATTTTCTTTTTAGTTTTTTTGGAACCTCTGGTTCATATAAGAGTCCTATACATAGTGCTTCGGCCTTCTTCTCAGCTACTTTTTCAATAATCTTAAAAACGGCCTCTACTCGTTTGTTCTTCTTTGTTCCATTGTTATTTTCCATCAGCTTCACCCCCTCCGAAATCGATTGACAATTGCCCTTGCTAGCACTATTATCGTATCAATTTCTGTTAATTACTCAACCCACTATTACCCGAACAACGTAGTATGCTACACAAACAACAAATATGAACCTTCTAAAATCATCTATTTATAGTAAAATAGTTATAGACTCTTCTCGATAAAGTTAAGGAGGACGCTTATGATGCCTAATTTATGGGAACTCATTGTTAACGCAATAGAAACCATTCTATTTTTTTTCTTTATCAAATCCTTTTTATCTTCAAATAAGAAAAAGTGGGTCTATAAATGCTGCTTCTTAAGTTTCTTATTCGTAAGCATTTCATATCTGAATTTTATTGGCGCCAATTCTCTGATCACAGTTCTGTTCGCATTAATAGGGCATACTATTTTCGCAATTCTATTTTTTGATAACAGATTCTCAGAAAAGATTTTTTATGGTGCTTTTTTTTCCGTAATTTGCATCTTAGCCGAGTTCATTCCGTTCCTTGTATTATTATCTTTTTCAAACAATGATGCTTCATCATTACTTATAAATGGCTCGTTACGCATTCTCTCAACATCAATTTATCTTTTTTTGATAATTTTGTTTATTCTTATATTCCGTTTTCTATTTAATAAGGAGACATATTGGAACTTAAAAGATAAATTATTATATATTTCTATAAACCTTGCCGGAATCACAATCAGCCATCTAATCCTGTTAACAACAGTCCAAGTTAGTCTAAATGGCACTAATACACTTGCCAGCAAGCTCACAATAATTAATATAGCTTTTCTCATTCTATTTTTATCATTGGATATTTATATTTATAATCTTAGTGTCTCACAATATAACATCCATACTCTTATGGAGCAGAAAAAGCAATATGAACTTGAAGAACAACAGTATCGTAATTTGTTATCATCTACTGAAAAACTACGTAGTATCAAGCATGATATGGAAATTCATCTGCAAACCATTCAGCAATTAGCTTTAGGAAATAATCATAATGCCCTAATTGAATATATATCTGAATATATGGATACATTGCGTAGTGCACACTCATTAATTACTTCGGGTAATACTGCTATTGATTGCATATTATCGTCCAAAATATATGAAGCCTCCTCACAAGGCATTACAGTTGATTACTCCATTGTCATACCAGAGTTACTTAAAATGGATGTAATAGAGTTATCAGCTTTGTTGGGAAATCTCTGGAATAATGCAATCGATGCTTGCAAAAATATGATATCAACTAACAGCTCAGAGCCTGCATTTATACGTTTTTATATCAAGCCCTTTCAGGATATGACTATTATTCATATAGAAAACAGTTACGATGGAATTGTTACTCAGTCAAAAGAGAATTATTTCATCTCTAGAAAGTCAGATAAAGAACATGGATATGGAATAAAAAGAATTACTGAAATTGTGACTAATGAAAACGGATTAATGCAAATCACCACAGATAATAAAATTTTTTCTGTTCATATAATGCTACCTCTTAAGGAGGAAAAAGATGAAAATAAC
>JAKSVI010000056.1 GCA_024408095.1 Bacilli bacterium | reverse complement strand
ATTCAACACATAAGGATATTCTTCAGGGAATGGATGTTTTTTCTGAAAAATATCTGTTATGTGGAAAAATAGACACCTTTGACGTTAAGAAAAAGTTGTTGACGGAGCGTAAGAAACATATCGTCAACATCTATGACGGGTATGTATTTCAGTTGTACGCCCAATATTTCTCGTTGTTGGAAATGGGCTATGATGTTCAAACGATTCGTTTTTATTCAATGGATGACAACAAGGTCCATCCTGTAAAACTTCCTGGTGAAAATGCCGAAATGCTTCAAAAGTTTGAGTCAACTGTTGAAGCTCTGCATAAATTTAACCCTTTAGAATTTGAACCACAAAATAAGCAAAAGTGTGAACATTGCATTTATAAACATTTTTGTGATCGTCCCTTGATCTAGGAGGTTGGCGTATGATGAGCACCAAAGATTTTGAGCATAAGCAAGTCATTTTTGCCATGCTCAATGAGGGGGAAAAGATTAGCTTTAAAAATGATAACATCGTTATTCGCAAAGAGGATGACTCCATCAAGTTGCAATCAACGTGCTATCGGTTATTTGTCCTTTTTATCGCAGGGCACTTTTCATTAACTAGCGGATTAATGGAACGTGCCAGAAAATTCAATTTTACAATCGTTTTTCTTAATTACTATATGCGCCCTTATGCAGTATTACCTGCGAAAGCAGAAGGCAATGTAATATTGCGGAGAACTCAATATTATTACGATGACTTTGATATCGGTGCGTACATCATTTCAAATAAAATTCATAATCAAAATTATTTATTGAAGAAAATTCGAAACAAACCGGACGAGCTAAAAAAGGCAATATCCTTATTAGATGTATATGAAAAATCTGTATTGGTTCCTGGTTTACTTTTGCAAGAAATAATGGGCATTGAAGGTGTTGCTGCTAAAAGTTATTTTGAACAATTGTTTAGGGATCACAACTGGATTGCGCGCAGGCCAAGGGTAAAACACGATGCTATAAATTGCTTAATGGACATCGGCTATACAATTTTATTCAATCTGATTAGTGCGATGTTAGAATTATTTGGATTTGATACGTATGTTGGCGTATTGCATAGAGAATTTTTTCACAGAAAATCGTTGGTGTGTGATTTGGTTGAACCTTTTAGACCTATTATAGATTCAAGTTTAATAAAGGCTTTAAATTTGGGGCAAATCCATGAAGATGACTTTTATGTGGATCAAGGTCAGTATTTTATCGGCGGAAAAAACGCGATCCCTTATATAAAGATTATGCTGGACGCTTTGTTAGTGTACAAAAATGAGATGTTCCTTTACGTTCAAAATTATTATCGCTCTTTTGTCCGCCAAAAGCCTATAGAACAGTTTCCTCTTTTCTATATGGAGAACTAATATGTTATTAGTGACTTACGATATTGCGGATGACAAGTTGAGAACTAGTTTTTCCAAATTTCTCTCTAAATACGGAAGAAGACTGCAATACAGCGTGTTTGAAATTCAAAATAGCGAACGATTGCTGCGGATTTTGATTCTTGAAATAACCAAAACTTACGAACATCAATTTACAGAAGAAGATAGTGTTATTATATTTGATATAGGGGAAAATGGTCAAAAGCATCGTTTTGGCTATGCCAAACATGACGATGAAGGACTATTGATGGTTACCTGAATGCAAACCTATAGTCTTACTGTGAAAAAAAGCCGTTTTTCACGAGGTTTTTATTATTCTTAATGAAAAAATGCTATTTTTAGCTTAAATCCGGCACCGTTGTGCAATTTAAGGGTTTAGCGCTTCTCAAAAATTTCTACTGTCGTAGATC
>JAKSVI010000055.1 GCA_024408095.1 Bacilli bacterium | reverse complement strand
GGTGTCCAAATTGCGAGCAGAATGAAAAAGGCTGCTGAATTATTCGGAAAGTAATATATCATTAAGTATGCAGATGAATTACTAGATTCTTATTTTCGGAATTAAACAAATTAGAAGTTGTAGGGGTGAAAAGAGTGGAATATTTTGAAGTACAGAAAATAGCTAAGCAAACAATTGAGTATGCAAGGAATGTGATTTGTTCAGGTATGACTTTGCTTGAAATTCGTGAAATTTGTGAAAAGAAATTATTGGAATTGGGAGCGGATTCATTTTGGTATTGGGATATAGGTGCTTTTGTTTTTTCTGGGGATGAGACAACGGTATCTGTTTCTGGAACACAATATAAAACAAGTGACAGAATTATAAAAGATAATGACATTATTACCATTGATTTAAGTCCTCAATGTGGCGACATTTGGGGTGATTATGCAAGAACACTTATTGTAGAAAATGGAGTTGTTGTTGATGATGCAACCTGTTCCAATGAAGAATGGAAACAGGGAATAGACATGGAGAAAAAACTTCATAATGAAATGGTAAGTTTTATAACACCTGATACAACATTTGAAGAACTATATTTTTACATGAATAAATATATTGAACAAAATGGATATATAAATTTAGATTTTATGGGAAATTTAGGACATTCAATTGTAAAGAAAAAAGATGATAGAATTTATATAGAAAAAGGAAATACAACACGCTTGTCAGATGTTGCTTTTTTTACATTTGAGCCACATATTAGCATTGCTGATTCAAAGTATGGATATAAAAGAGAGAATATATACTATTTTGATAATAATAAATTGTTGGAATTGTGATTTGTAAATCCCAGCTTGTAGAGCTGATGCGTTAGCTTTGAAAATTCCGGTTTAAACATCCAAAAAGGAGGTAGAGCTATGGATGCATTATTGATGAAAGAAGTTAATGAAATTGAATTTGAAACGATGGGCGTGGATTATGGTAAGTTAGTATATGCTATACATACAAAAAATAATGGTGTTATATATGCAACAGCTCTAATTAACGATGTCTTTGAAGTGTGATAAAATCTAATATGAAATTAAGCGAAGAAATAGAGGATAATATATATATCGAGGCAATAAAAGTTTGGAGAGAAAGACTTGATGGAAATGATTAGGAAATGGATATTCTAAATATATAAATTTCAGGGAGATTGTTTATGGAAGAATATGAAGATATGGAAGAGTATTACAAACAAAATGCGACAATTATAAAGAAATATTCGGCTGATGAAGCAAAAGAAATGCTAACAGAACAGCAGGCGATTGAAGAATTGCATAAGAGAGGCTTTGATCAATTTGAAATTACGTATGATTATAAAGCGGATGGTGAATATGTAGGTGACGCTGAGGTAACTGGCTCTAAGGAGCAACGCCCTATGTATCAGACATTTTATAGTAGCTTAGTAAATGAAGAAGTCTGGTGCATTATTATGATTAATGGATTTATCACGGCAAGTCCTGCATATTTTAATAGTAAGCTTTATGTACCTGTTATGTTATCTGAGACAGAGTCAATATTAGGGTATGATAGTGATGCAAATACTTTTTTTGAAATAATACCGAATGAAACAATAGCTAAATTAAAGGTTGTTAATAAAATCAACGCTGAAACATTGGATTCATTTACAAATGAGATACTTTTGGAGTTATTATAGGGAAAATAGAAAAAAGATATCAGGTATGTGGATATAGAATTCTGATTTTTAGTGCGAAGGAGAAATGAATGAAATTACTAGTTATAGACATACAAAAAGGAATAACAGACAGCAGACTATATAATTTT
>JAKSVI010000054.1 GCA_024408095.1 Bacilli bacterium | reverse complement strand
GATAAGTTCAAATACTCTTGTATCTGCTTTACTGTGATATTCTGTTGTTTCATTAACATACGGATTCGTTGTCCAGTTCGTTGCTTGTCTATTGTTGGAAACATTGTATCGCCTCCCTATAATTTCTAATCTTCCTTCATCATTTTTCTTTCCATAATACTGTTGTTATATATCAAATAAATCATCACCCAAAATAACGTTTTGAACTATTCCAGAATATTTACCTGATTTATAGCCATTTCCACACACTAAAGTTACATGTATTGCCTCTTTTGCATCTGTGGCTTTCTGAAATTGTGCTATTCGATTTTCTATTTTTTTGTACTCTTCTGAATTTAAGGAATATTCTTCATTTGTATATTTCATTTCGCAAAGATTTATCACACCATCTTTTCTTCGGATGATTAAATCAATTTGAGCTCCTTTTTCTGCCTCGTTACTTCTCCATGCAAATTCATTCGTTTCTATTCCACTTATACCGAGCGTTGCCTTAATCTGATTAATATGATTTACACATACAATCTCAAAGGAATTTCCTCTCCACGAATTATAGCTTGGCGTATTAATATATTCATTCCATGAGTCAAATCTTTTTTTCTTCAAAAAATTGATACTAAAAAGTGTAAATGGATCGATTACTTGATAAAATGTTTCTCCATCACCTCTAGCAATATCACTAAATTTTCTTATGAATCCACATTCTTCCAATTCACGTAAGTCTTTTGTAAGTACAGATCCTCCCCCGATTTCCTTTTTCTGTGAAAGCTCAACTCTTGTTAACCCGTCCCTCTTATTAGCCAAAGCCTCTAATATCGCCATGTGTTTTTCAGGTTTATCATATAATGATGCAAACAATTTGTCGTATTCTCTATGAAGAAATCCATATTCCTTAAAGCAAAGTTCATTTATATTTTGTGCTAAACTAAGTCTCGAATCTAAAAGGTTAAGATAATGCGGTATTCCACCAAATACCATATAACTTTCTATTATCTGACTTCTTGTCATAACAATATCATTATATTCAAGAAGTTTCTCACATTCTTCTAATGAAAATGGTGCTAGATATATTCGTTTTGTTACTCTGTTATGAAAACCCTTTTTGTCTGTTAACAAATTTTTAATTATCCATGATGTTGCAGAACCACAAACAATCAACACAATATCTTCTTGTGCCGATGCCCAACGATTCCAAAATAGGTCAAGCGCACTTTTAAAGTCAGATCTAGGAGTGTCCATCCAAGGAAGCTCATCAAGAAAAATGACTCTTTTGTTGTTTACTGGATCACGATATACATTATCTTTTTCAAGAAGTGATCTCAGTCGTGCAAACGCGTCATACCAATCTTTAGGAGCATTCTTATCTTCATATCCGTATTCGTTTAAACTTTCATTAAATGCTCGCAATTGCCCCTTCGTCTTTTCATCACTAAGACCTGTAGCATAAAAAGAAAATTGATTATTAAAATATTCTCGAATCAAATAAGTCTTTCCAACTCTACGCCTTCCATAAACAACTACAAATTCTGGTCGCTTTGACAGTATGCTTTGCATCAAACTATCTTTTTCTCGTTTTCTTCCTATAATTTTCATATTCGTATTTCCTTTCATAAATCGCCACACACATCAAAATCTCATTCGTTTTGGCTATTTATAGGTTATATTTGCATTATAAATCGCCAGATTCTTTTTTTCAAGGGTAAAATCCCTATGACAAACATATCATCCCGCAAACTGCGGCATATCATGATTAACCTCCGCCTTATAATAACTCCCCATCGTGCTTCCTGCATTAAACAGCGCTGCCATCAAATACGCCTTGATATTACGCACCTTAGTAGTATTCTTTCCCATACAG
>JAKSVI010000053.1 GCA_024408095.1 Bacilli bacterium | reverse complement strand
AACGCAACTCCCACAATATACACGCGCATTTTCCATAAAGCAATAAAAAATGAGGAATATTAATACCAAATTAATCTCCTCATTTTTTTCTTCATTTATGTAATCTTTTTTTAGCAATATTTGTTTTACATAATAAAAAGATGCTAATTTCTTAGCATCTTCAGACTGTAGACAACTAGCAATAAACATTGCCAGTTGTCTATTTTTCTATTAATCCATCTGATATAATGAGTGTATCAGCACTTGGAGGTACTTAACTATGATGGGTAGAAAAGATAATGAAGAGAGAAAGCAAACAGTTATTATCAGTTTGGAAGATCTCGTACCTCCAAATCATCTTGTCAGAAAAATTGATGCAGCTATGGACTTTTCGTTTATTTACGATGAAGTTAAAGACCTATACAAAGCATATGGTCGCGAAAGCATTGATCCTGTAGTTCTTGTAAAAATCATGTTTATTCAATACCTTTTCGGTATCCGCTCCATGAGAAAAACAATTGAAGAAATTGAAGTAAATTTTGCATATCGCTGGTTTTTAGGCTATGGAATGTATGAAACTATTCCACATTTTTCTACATTTGGCAAAAATTATTCTAGGCGTTTTGAGGGTACTGATGTCTTTGAAAAAATATTCCAACGCATAATAAAAGAAGCTTATAACTGTGGTTTCATTGATGATGAAAAGTTATTTATTGATGGTACTCACATAAAGGCAAGTGCTAATAATCATAAATATATTGATATAGAAGTTGAAAAGGCTGCACGTGTTTATGAAGACGATTTGCAAAAAGAGATCTCAAATGACAGAGAGGCTCATGGCAAGAAAACTTTAAAAGAATCTGAAAAAGAACCTGAAATAATACATCAAAAACAAAGTACAACTGATCCAGAAAGTGGATATTTTCATAAAGGAGAACACAAGCAGGTATTCGCTTATTGTGCAAATACATGTTGTGATAAAAATGGCTACATCCTAGATTTTGAAGTAACACCTGGAAATGTTCATGACAGTGTTTCTTTTTGGGGGTTATATACGAGGCTTAAAGTATTAGAAGGTTCTAGAATGTATGTAATGGATGCAGGCTATAAAATACCTGCAATTGTTCACCAGTTATTAAAAGATGGAAATACACCAGTCTTACCTTATAAAAGACCAATGACAAAAGAAGGTTTTTTTAAGAAGCACGAGTATGTTTATGATGAATACTATGATTGTTATATTTGCCCAAACAATGAAATATTAAAGTATAGCACCACTAATAGAGATGGATATAGAGAATATAAAAGTAATTCCGAAAAATGCAAAAGCTGTCCTTACAAAAGTCAATGTACCGAAAGTAAAAATGATACTAAGGTAGTAACGCGTCATGTTTGGGAAGCTGATATGGAAAAAGCCGAGGATATCAGACATACAGTCGGAATGAAGGAAGTATATTCCAGAAGAAAAGAAACTATAGAGCGTGTCTTTGCTGATGGCAAGGAAAAGCATGGATTACGTTATACTCAATACAGAGGGTTAGCCAAAGTAAAAATGGAACTAACCTTCTTATTTGCGTGTATGAATTTGAAAAGATTAGCCTGTTGGAAGTGGAATAATACACATCCTAAGTATGAAAAATATGTATTTTACATACTTATAAGGCTACTAAAAATAAATAT
Organism: Bacilli bacterium; assembly: GCA_024408095.1. Lineage (GTDB taxonomy): Bacteria > Bacillota_I > Bacilli_A > RFN20 > CAG-826 > JAKSVI01. Next base: position 208 of record JAKSVI010000053.1, on the reverse strand, counting down.
AGTAAAAAACAAAGAAAACTGGTCATTAAGCATGGCTTAAAAACCAGTTTGTCTACAGTCTGAGAGTTTCGCAAGCGAAACTCTTTTTTGTTTGATAGAAAAGACTATCAATTTTATAGAATATAAACAAATATTAATTATAGATTTGGATAATATATGATTAGAAACTATATAACAAAATTGCTATAATAATTAAAATTATTAAAAG
>JAKSVI010000052.1 GCA_024408095.1 Bacilli bacterium | reverse complement strand
ACCCGTTTTTGGGATTTAACACTAGAAATATTGGGAAATTAGGTTTTTAAGATTATCTTTATTAACAAAGTTAATAAAAATCTTGAAAATCTTTTTTTATTTGCTTATAATATAAAGTGTTAAAGTGTTATATCTAAAGAAAGGACCTTGTAATGCGTTATTTTGTTAAAAAAACTAGACCTTCAAAAAGAGGTGAATATCTCCAAATTTATCAATCAATTTATGTTCCGGGAAAAGGAAGTAGAAATAGGTCATTTGAAGCTATAGGTTATGTTTCGGATTTAATTGCAAAAGGAATAAAAGACCCAATCGCTTATGCAAAAGAAAGAGTAGATGAATTAAATAGTTTTCACAAGTTAGCGAAAGAAAAACAAATTGGACAAGCTTCAACTTGTAAAAATGTTGGATATTTTCTAGCGAAGTCAATGTTTGATTATTTAAATATGGACAGAGATTTGAATATTGTTGCTTCAACATATAAATCGCACTACGAATTTGCTCCATTTTTGAAAACATTGACATATGCTCAAATAGTTGGCCCAGGAAGCAAACAATATCTATTCGATAGAATCATCCCTAATTTATATGGAGTTGAGCAATATTCTTATGATCAAATACTTGATGGAATTAACTTTATTGGAATGGATTTTCATAAATATATCGAGGTTTTAAACCATTTTATTGCTAAAAAATGGGATAGAAATCTCAATATTGCTTTATTCGATTGCACTAATTTTTATTTCGAAATTGACGAAGAAGACGATTTTAGAAGAAAGGGTCCTTCTAAAGAAAATAGGCATGATCCGATTCTTGGAATGTCACTTATGCTAGATGGAGATATGCTCCCGCTTGATATGGATTTGTATCCAGGGAATTTAAGCGAGAAGCCATTTTTGCGCAAAAGAATTGAGGATATGAAAACTCGTAACGAAATAAAAGGCAGAGTAATCCAAATAGCTGACAAAGGCTTAAATTGCGCCAGAAATATTTATTCTGCAGTTAAAGAAGCGAATGACGGCTATGTTTTTTCTAAGTCAGTTCATGGTAAAAACTTAAGCGAAATTGAAAAACAATGGGTGCTTTTAAGCGATAACGACATTAACAAATGGACTGAAGTTAAAGATAATGAAGGACATCTAAAGTATCGCTACAAAGAATGCATTGATGAATTCGAATATAAATGTTTAGTTAATGAAACTGACGATAAGGAAACAAAATTTAAGGTAAAAGAAAAACGTATTGTTACATATAATCCGGCTCTTGCTGCCAAACAAAAAAGAGAAATAAATAAGATGGTTGATAGGCTTACAAATAAAATCACTTACAAAGAAATCGTTCGAGAAGAATTAGGAGATGCAGTAAAGTACGTTAACTTAAAAGCTACTACAAAAGAAGGCGAAAATGTTAAGATTGCAACAAGTTTAAATCAAGAAAAAATAAATGAAGATTTGGCGTTTGCTGGTTATAACTTGCTAGTTACAAGTGAAACAAATGTTGATGCAAAGGAAATATATTCTGCATATCATAGCTTATGGAGAATAGAGCATTCTTTTAGAGTCATGAAAACTCAATTAAACGCCAGACCTGTTTATGTTTCTGATAAAAAAACAGTATTTGGACATTTTTTGGTTGTTTATTATGCTTTAACCATAATGAGATTGGTTGAACTTAAGGTTTTTGAAGATAAAATTCCAATGGAACAGTTATTTGATTTTATTAGAGATTACAAGATTAGTGAAAACTATGATGGAACATTTATTAACAACGCGACAGAAACTGAAACTTATCATCAAATAAAAGAAAAATTAGGTCTATCTAAACTTGGAAATGTCTATCTTTCCAAACGAGATATTGACCTAATCTTAAAAACTGAGTTTTAACACTAGAAATTATGGGTGTTTCCCAAATTCAGG
>JAKSVI010000051.1 GCA_024408095.1 Bacilli bacterium | reverse complement strand
CTTTTCATGCTCTGCCATATAAAGGTTTACTCTGTTTTGTATTGTTGAAATAGTTTCATTAATTTCTTTTTTTCCTTCAAAATAAGGTTTAACGTCATCAAAAAGAATTGATAAAATTTCATTATGCATTGGATTTATGGGCTCTGCTATTTCAATAACTTCCTCTATGGGAATTATTTCATTTTCGAATGGCTGATAACATTTCACATCTACAGTCCCCCAATAAGAAACTCTTTGTGTTTCTCCATTCGAACCAATCATTGTAGAATCACTGCTATCCAATTCATACAGTCTATTTCTCGCGTAATCATTGGCTGGTAGTCCATCCCATGCATTGCTAATTTCTGTTTTATTTACTTCGGTCAGTAAAAATTCCAGGAAATCCCATGCAAGTTCTTTTTTATCAGTTTTCCTATATATTCCGTAACTTCCATCGCTCTCCACAAAGAAATGCCGACCAATTCCTCCTTCATATCCGTATCCCAACATTTTATACTTATTGGTTCCTAGTATCTGATTCAATACAGGAATAGTATAAGTACTTCGTATTATGTATTCATATTGATGATATTTTTCTTCTTCATTAATAAAAAAATAACCTGTTTCTCGTGGCTTGATACCCACTCGCGCCTTGCAGTCAGCTAAAACACGTTTGAAATCATCATTATCAAAATCAAAAGTACCTTTTTTCTCGTCATAAAATTTGTTAATAGAAGAATAATAGTAATATTCTAAGTATTCATATTCATTTCCATCCATAAATAAATTTGTATTTGAATCATCATCCACCACAAGTACTGTCTTTACTTTAAGCCTTAAGGGAACACTGATAAGCTTACCTTTAAAGGTATAGGAATCAATAATATTTTGCCCTAAAGTTACTTTTTCAGATGCGTTAACACATTCTGTTAAGTCATAAAATATATTACTATTCGAAAATTTTAGAAGTGAATCGTAGTCAAGATTAATAATATCAGGACAGTTTCCTGCTAATAATTCCCTAAATAGAAGTTGCTCTCCGTTTGAAGATATTTCACTACCACTTAATGAATAATTCAACTCGCTTGCAGAACCTTTGCCATACTCTACAAGTTTTACTTCCACTTCACTATTTGTTCTATTATAATTTGCAACAGACTTTTTTAATGAGCTTGATGCTTCAACTGTTCCAACCGTTAATTCTTCCTTTTTCTGATTATGATCATTGCCAGCTACAATAACCTCACTGTTTTTTGTAATAAAAAAAACTGTATTTTCATCACTGATATGTATCTCTTTTAAGTCCGTTTCTGTGACTCCACAATCCACCAACGCTATATATTCTTTGTATTGCGTGTCTACCTCATCGTATAAAAAAAGGTAATCATCCCAGCAAAAGAATGCTTTCCCATTAAATACATAAAGTTCATTAGCCCAATTAGGTAATTGGGCTATATTAATATTTAATTCTCTGCTTATTCGCCACAATTCTTTCTTGCCGCTTATATTACTATTTTTAATAATTACATTTTTGTCGACATCATTTTTTATAAATTCAAAGTTACTTCCTTCATCATTTTCTATTGTTTCAAGCATATTCCCCTTTAAATCAAATACTGTTATATCTGTATTTTGAAGAAGGTATATCCTATTTTCTATATCTATCGCAATATCCTTCACTTCTAACGAAGGCAAGTCCGCCTCATTAATCATTTCGCCATTTTTATCAAAGTGATACATTACTAAAGTAGGCTGAATTGAAAAATTAGATTCAAGTAACGCTACAACGACTAAAGATTTATCGCTGGCTTGCTTTATAAATGCTTTTTTCCAAGCTAGATTTTCATAATATGTACTTTTCTCATTTGAATTTTCATAGCACGAATGTCCAGGTGACAACATAAATCGATTATCTATATCTTTATTTTCCCTACCAACAAAGCATACTTCTCGACTATCTAACAGCAAAACTATACCTTCATCATTAATGCATGAATCTAGAATTTTGTAGCCAATTTTGTCTGGATTTATGTAGTTTT
>JAKSVI010000050.1 GCA_024408095.1 Bacilli bacterium | reverse complement strand
AGTTTTACGAAAATATGCAAGACAAATTAATGCCTTGCTTTTTTCAAATAGTGCGAGTAAAATAAAGTCAGACTTTAGAAAACTCGGAAAGGAAGCCTTACTATGTATATCAAAAGAAATATTGAAAAAACAGTGTTAAATTTATCAAAAAATTATCCTGTTATAATGGTTTGTGGTCAAAGACAAGTTGGTAAATCTACTATGCTTAACGCAATCAAAGGCGATAGAAAATATGTGACCTTTGATGATTTGAAAGCAAAGAATTTAGCAAAAACAGATCCAGAGTTATTTTTTGATACATACGGTTATCCTATTTTGATTGACGAGTTCCAAAAAGAGCCATCAATTCTAGAAGAGATTAAAAGAATTGTTGATTCTAAAGCGTTAAATGGAGAGGACACTAATGGCCTATTTTGGTTAACAGGTTCTCAGAAATTCAAAATGATGAAGAATATATCTGAGTCTCTTGCTGGTAGAGTAGCAGTTTTAGATATGTCATCTTTATCTATGTCTGAATTAGACGAAAAAGATAAGGGTATTTTTTCTCCTAAATTAGATGATTTAAAAACTCGTGATTATTCTAAAAAAGATATTCACCAAGTATTTGAAATGATTTTCAAAGGGGGAATGCCTAAAGTAAATACTTCGGATATAAATCGTGAAAGATATTATATGGATTACGTAAACACTTTTTTAGAAAGAGATATTAAAGATTTATCTCAAGTTGGAAAATTAGATGAGTTTTATCAATTTCTTGTTTATGTTGCAGCACACACTGCTCAAGAGATTAAATATGATTCCATATCAAAAGAAATCGGTGTTTCTGCTCCAACAATTAAAGAGTGGATTACTATTTTAGAAAGATCAGGGATAATTTTTATTCTTCATCCATATTATTCAAAAGTAACTGATAGATTAGTTAAAACTCCAAAAATGTACTTCCTAGATACAGGACTTGCTGCTTATCTTACAAGCTGGTCTAGTTCAGAAACACTTGAAAATGGTGCAGCTAGTGGAGCGTTTTTTGAGACATTTGTTGTAAGTGAAATTGTTAAATCATATTACAACGCTGGTAAGCCATTAAATTTGTTCTATTATCGTGACATAGATCAAAAAGAAATTGATTTACTTATTGTGGAAGACAATACAATTTTTCCAATTGAAATTAAGAAAAACAAAAATCCTGGAGATGCTGGAAAGAATTTGAATGTTTTAAATAAATTTAAATTAAGTGTAGCACCAATGATTGTTATTTGTATGAGCGATGAGATTGTTCCATTAAATCGAAACGTATATTTGTGCCCAATTACAAAAATATAATTAATAAAAGGTGAATGTATGTCTTTGTTAAAAGTAGATAATTTAATGTTTAATTACTCTGATAAGGAGCTTTTTAATGGCGTCTCATTTCAACTTAATCAAGGAGAACACGCAGTACTAGTAGGTCAAAATGGTTGTGGTAAAACCACAATCTTTGATTTAATCACCAAAAAGCTAACACCTGATAAAGGCACCATTGAGTGGACTCCAGGTGTAACGTATAGCTATTTAGATCAACATTACAAGGTAAATGATGATTTTACAGTAATTGAATTTTTAGAACAAATTTATAAAGATCTTTTTGATAAAGAAAAAAGAATGAATGAGCTTTTTGAAAAAGGCTCTAATGCTGATGATCCAAATTATTTGAAATATTTAGATAAAGCATCGCTTATTAATGATGAACTATTACGTGACGACTTTTACTCAATCAAAGAGAAAATTGATAAAGTAATAGTGGGCTTAGGTATTCCAAAGGAATATAAAGAAAGAAAACTTAATATTTTAAGCTCTGGCCAAAGAGAAAAAATATATCTCGCAAAAATGCTTTTAGAAGAGCATGATGTTCTTCTTTTAGATGAGCCTACAAACTATTTAGATGCACCTCATGTTAAATGGTTAGCAGAATACCTTCAAAATTATCCAAAAGCATTTTTGGTCATATCACATGATGAACCATTCCTTTCTCAAATTGCAAATGTAGTATTTCATCTTCAAAATAAAGTCATTGATCGTTACAAAGGTGATTACGCTTACTTTAAAACGCAATCAGTAGTGAGAAGAGAACAATATGAGAAGAATTATGCAGCACAACAGAAGTTTATTAAGAAAGAAGAAGAATTTATTGCTGCACACATTGTTAGAG
>JAKSVI010000005.1 GCA_024408095.1 Bacilli bacterium | reverse complement strand
ACACTATAAGGTACTGAGGTTTTTTAATACAGTAAATTTCTCTATTTCTTTGTCTGAAACAAGTACCACCACTTACATTAGTAAGTTCATCATCGCTTAATTCACCAGATTCTGTAAGTTGTTTAAAATATGCATCGGCTTCTTCGTCGGTTAATTCATAACCAATTTCTTTGGCAACAGCTTTTAATTCTTCGGGTGTTTTGCAAGCTTTTAGTTTTGCATTAATTTCCTTGTCATCCATAAATAATTCCTTCTTTCTTTTTATTAAAATTAACGATTGTATGGATCGTCATAATATTTTCTCTTGTTACAATACATCCTCACGCCAATTTGATTCATATTCAAACAAACAGCACATTTGCCTTTAAACATGTTGATTTTCCATTCAGGGTAACCAGGATTTAAGTCATATAATGGACAAGTGTTACCACAAGTCACGATAAGTTGGTGAGGTGGGTTACCACTATAGGCTCTCCCATTTCGCCATTTGGCGCATCCACCAGTTACGTTACTTAATTCATCATCACCTAATTCACCAGAAGCTGTAAATTGCTTAAAATAAGCATCTGCTTCTTCATCGGTTAATTCATAGCCGATTTCTTTGGCAACATTTTTTAGTTCTTCTGCTGTTTTGCAATCTTTTAAATTTAAATTAATTTCTTTGTCTTCCATGTGATTTCCTCTATATAATCTAAATATTATTCAATTTTATGTTTAAATTTTCGTTTCTAATAAATTATACAATAAATCAAAACTCTTTATTCTTATAAAGTTTTTTACGATCAATTACTATTAGTATATAACATAATTGTAAATTATCACATGTTAAAAATGATGTATGTACATCGAGATTTTTCATTTTTAATTTTAAGTATATTCTTAAATAAAAAGTTTTTTAAAGAAAAGCATCGATTAAATCAAAATAATTAGTAGGCGCAGTTTGCATCAAACAAAGGATTTCCTATTTTATATAAATAAAATGATGCTTTATAGATTAAGTTTTTAATATAGTTTTTGATTTATATTATTATAGTTTTTCTATACTGGCATATAGTTTAATTGGGAAATTATCATAAGTTAAATATGATGCAGCTCCATCAAGATTTTCCATTTTTAATTTTAAATCAGCAAAATCTATGACTTGATTTTCAAGTATGATAAAGCTTTCGTTTTTATTCACTACACCGACAGCGTAGTATTTATCATCGCACAATTTACTGTCATATCCCTTTTTGTTCCATTCGCTTCCAATGCTTAAGAAATATTGTTGTTTATCATTCTTTTGAGTAATAGCAACACCAATCTTTTCGCCTTTATCTAAGGAAATTGTTTTTGGAAGTGCAATAACATGGATTCCTTTTTGATTAAATTGTTTATCAAATTCTAAAACCGGGTGATTATAGTCCAAATTTTCTCCATTAGATTTATAAAAAGTAATGTGCATGTCTTCGTTATATTCAGTAGAAACGCAACTAATGAATTTGATTGTTTCGCTTTCTTCTGCAACAAATACATTGCCTTCCGCTATTGGAAAATTTGTTTCAATGTTATGTGGTGCTTCATTAGGCATTAAATCATATTGTTCTATGACATATGCTCCTAGTTCTCCTTTAATAGAATTAGTGACATCAAAGTCATATGCTTCAACAGAATCTATTGACATATCATAATATGATAGGTAAAAATAACCAGTTCCATCAATTCCCCAATCACTAGTAGTCAATCCTTGAGAATTAGTATTGAGAGCTCCCCATGAATTTTTAACAATCCATGCTCCATCTTTAGGAGGCTGAGGAACTTTTTTCATTATTGGTTTGCCAGTTTTATCAAATACTGGTTCTCCATTAATAGTATATTGAATTTCGGAGAGGAAATTTGTACGGGAATAATTATCATCCCATCCAACAACACAAACTGAATGGTTTGGTCCTGACGGCTCATATGTATAATGAGCCCAAGTTTTCCCATTAATATATTTAGGTATTCCTTCAACTTTATCTGCTAAGTAAGCATCGGCTTTAAATCCTAAAACTAAGGCTCTACCGTTCATAAGTTGCTCTTTATATGTTTTTGAAGCTAAATCAGCATAATCAATGTCCATAGTTCCATCTTCTTTAATAAAAACAGATTGAGGAAGGTAAAACGAATTTTCTAACATGTAGGATTGTCTAAATCTTAATGATTCGTCAACTGACCAATCATCTTCTTTTGAATATACTGGATATCCTTTTTCTGTCACTGTTTTAATAGCGTTTTTGCCACGGTAATTTAGTTGAGCTTCTTTTTCTCGGGATGTTTCATCAAATTCTGGTTCTTGAACTACACCCATTCCACTCGCCCACAAAGAAGAAGCAGCAAATTGAGTGGAACCAGAATTGAGTTTTAAACTTTGGTTTTCGTTTACTCCATCAACCATAGATATTAAGCCTTCTCCACCTTGCCTATCAGTTTGTGGCATTGGAGTATAGGCATACCATGCAGTATGATGCTCACTTAAATCTATGGTATCTTTATTATCAACAATAGCTTCTTGTTGTAAGTCATATAATATCGAGGTTTCAGCAGCTGCAGTTGATCCAAATGACCAGCAAGTACCAAAAGGCCTTTGAAATTTAACTCCAGTTACATAATTTTCATATTCGCCATCGTTATCAGTGTCAACGTGCCTTAAGTCAAAAGTTGTTGGATAGTCTTTTAATGCTGAGGAAGGTATTGTATCTTTTTTAATTCCTACTTTCCCATGACTATCAATTCTTTTTTGTGCTTCTTTAATAAAAGCACTAATCACATCTTGTTCAGAGAGTTTTGAGAGTTTTGGTGAATCATTACAAGCGGTTAAAGATAAAACCGTTAATAAACAACTTATTAATATTATTTTTCTTTTCATCTTGTTTCCCTCGCTAAAATTAGCATCTTAAAACATCTAATTTAATAGAATATCTCTTAGAATTGCCAAATCATTATTGTATCTGTATGTTCCCAGAATCTAGCAGTTAATCTTTTTTGAGTACAATTACAAGTAATCGACAAAGCAGTTGTCCAAATATTTGAATCATCTCTTAGAGGTTTTTCTTCCCCTGCAATATATTTAAGCAGTTTTTCCTTAATACCGGTTTTATTATAGTAATCTGTCATACCTTTTTGTAATTCTTGAAAGTTACGATCATCACTTGCCCAATATAGATTTGCATTCTCTAAATAGGTCTCATATTCTTTTGAATCCCTTAAATCACTTGGATCTTGTGAACCGGCTTTGACTCGATCGTATGCTTCTTTTAGAAGTTGAACTTGTGGGGCTAAAGGATGAGATGGTTTGTCTGCATAAATATCGATATATTTGCCTTCTTCATCAACTGGAATTAATCTAACGTTATCGCTTCTCCAGTCTAGAGATGGGTTTCCGTCTTTATCTTTAAAATGAACGGTGCCCGGTACTCTATTTGCATCAAAATCTTGAGTAGCATATTCAATATTCAATATTTCGTTACGCCACATAATTTTTTCCATTAAATTGGACATATCTTGTTCGCTTTGAACTTGATCAATTCTTTCGATTCCAAATTGAAGTCTTCCATATCCAGATTGGCCTTTAGATAAAACATTCCATTTTGGAGTGATGTAATAGTTACCTTGTCCGTGTTGGAAAGGTAGATACATAACTTCATTACGTGCAATTTCAATTAATCCATATTCACCAGTTGCATCACCAATCATAAAGCAGAGATTCCAACCTGATGCAACAGATTCATCAAGCATTGTGTAAACATCCAAATCATTTGTAATATAGTCAATTGCTTCTTTTACTGTTGCACAATTAGCGGTAATAACAAAAGGAAGAGAAATGGTACAAATTCTATTCTTTGAATCAGGATTTGTTCCACTACAAATCATATATGCTTCGTAATCTCTCATGTTGTATTCGATATATAAACCTTTTTCATTAAATGAATCTGTAGCTAATAGGGGGAGAGCATTATAATATTCTTCTGAAAGACCACTCTTTCTGAGTAAATCATCATATTTGTCACCTTCACGGAATAATTGATCATACGTAAAATTAATATTTTTATATTTAAAGCCATCAACTGGATTTACATGAGTGACATAACAAGGGTATTGGGAAACTGTTAAATCAAGATTTCTGCCAATAATGACATCGCCATTATTAGTTTCTGTTCCTAGAGCCGAACAACCACCACTAGGAAGTTTTGCCCATTTATCATAACGAGCATTTGCATAAGCTAGAGCTCTATCAAAATCAAAATGAGTATGTGTGTCAACGTCAATGACATAGCGACCTAAATCAGTAAAATTTTCATATCTAGCATTAGCAACTTCCCATTTATAAGTAGCACCTTTAACAGCAACAGGTCCAACAGGGCCGCAAGCTGTAAGAGATACAATAGGAAGTAGACTTAATAATAGTAATTTTTTTTGCATATCATAACCTCCAATACTATTATTAATTATTTTAACATATTTATTAATTTTTTAAATGCAATAAAAAAACTAATAAGGGAAAAATAATGCCTCAAGAAAAAAGTACCGTTAATCTCGATACTTTTTATCACTTTAATTATTTAATCTATTTTAAATTCAATTGGGGTTTTATTGTGTGGTGTTACAACATTAACAGTTAATTCATTAGGATTATAAATAGCACCCCAACATGTTACTATATGCAACTTAAATAATCCTAAAATAGGCATACGGTGATCTTGATTAACTTTATTTAAAACTTCAAACGCTTCTTCGCTTGTAAAAGTTTTGTGTTCTTTAAGAGCGTTTAAAATAATCTCGTAACGATCAGTTCCATATGTATCCTTATTATTAGCACCCTCAGTAATATAAAAATTAGTTAAACACTGATATTCCCAGTCGTTTTCTCTATAAAGATGAATAACATTGTTAACGTATTCAACTAGGACTGATTTTGTTTTATCAATAATGTGAAAGTGATAATTAGATAAAAGTGAAGAAGTCATATCATGTGAATATAAAAATTCAATTGCTTCATCAACTGTGGAACATTTCTCTAAAATTGCTCTAATCGCAAGCGAAGTAATAATTCTTCTTTTTCCAGTTTTTTGTTTAGTAATCTTATCGGTCAATTGTAAAACAGAAATAACTAATCCTTTTTCGTTCATGCCGTCCATTACAACATAAGGAGATAAAAGTACATTATTTTTATTTTTTACCTTAGATAGAGCTCTTTTTTTATAACCAAAAAGCATTGTGTTTAAATCTGCAACGCCAACAGTTTTATAGCCATTAGTTGGATGAGTCTTAACAACTATACAAGGTGAAGGTGGATAATCAAAATTTCTCGCTAATAAAAGTTCATTATCATTATTACGGAAAGCAAATGTAGAACACCCAAATTTACTTCTATATTTGATATAAACTTTCTTGTTTTTAATTATTTGACGGACTTTTTTAACATATTTCAAAACTTTACTTGTATCAGTGGATAATAAATAATCGACATCCACATCTCCATACCAATCAAGTGAATATAACGAGTCATTATATTGTTTTAAAGTAGATAATGTTTTTTCGCTGTCTAACATGTTTTGAATATACCATAAATATCTATTTAAAACAATAAACAAAGCCTTAAAACAATAAGCAAGCATAAAACGTATTTAAATCAAGAAAAGCAAATGATTTATGGTTGAGTATTTTTTTAAAATTAGTGTGCGTTCCAATACGTTTATCACCAGTTCATGTTCCCAAAATTAATAAAAAAACATAATCGGTTCAATAATATTAAATTTTTAAAAGTTGGTTCTACAAAGTCAAACAAGGAAGAGCTTAAATGTTATTTGCAATTCTATATACTTCTTTTGAACAACAAATGACACACCTTTTTCTTTTCTTTTATAAACCTCGTATGTCCAAACATTTAGTCCTAAAAGTGTTCGTGTGTCCAAACTTTAAGGACATTATAAGTTAGTTCGACTAAATCGAACTTTTTTTATTCCCTGTATAAAACTAATGTTAACTATTTTTCAGCAATAAATTTTGATACCTTAGATTAATCATTAATTTAAGAAATTCTTTATGCTTTTCACTAAGAACTGTAACACCATCTATAAGATTGTTTATCATTTCGACATTCACTTTACATGAAATTCTTTTAATTGCATTGTCGCAATCTTTATACTCGTGTTTAGCAAAGAATTCATAGTATTTTATTCTCGCACCATTTTTTATTATTGCACTTGTTGGAACATCGAAAACGCGTGCGTTTTGCTCTTGCTTTGATTTCAGAACTTTATCAATCGTTCCTTCATCTATTTGTGGGAATAAACAAGAACCGCAATCATATATGGGAGCCAGTGATAGTGAATCTTCTTTTTGATTGTACAAAAATCCCCAGTTTCCATTATGTCTATCCCAGTTACCAATTAATGCATCAATTACAAACATATCCCAAAATCGATCTTTTAAAAGTTTTGTGTCTATAACACTTTGTTTTTCAATTGTTTCTAAGATATCATCGAGTTCGGTGCCATAACCATTTGAATTAGAATCTATGATTTGATTTTTAACACTTGCAAAATCGAAAAGTTGCTCTCCATTTTTTACAAAATCCTTGCAAGCAACAACGATTCTTTCGACATTATGATATACATATTTTCCAAGAATAGTCTCTTGTGCATCAATACCAAGCATCTTAAAAATAGAGCAACCAAGATATTCTGAAATTGCGCTGTTTGTATAAGAAAGACTTTTATTTTTTAATGAATGCGTTGGGAGTTTAAGCATATAAATTTCGTTTTTATAAATAATTGAGATTTTATTTCCGTTTGCTCCACCATATGCTTTTTTCTTTGTCTCAAAATTTGTAAAATCTATCATATTACAGATACCTCATTCTTAATTTGTTAGCTATTTCTTTAGTTATATATCCATCAACTTCTGCAACATTAATTGAACTCGCAAGTTCATCATAATAACAATCGATGAGAGTTGAATTAGTTCTAATTGCTTTTCTTAAATTTTCAATTGATTTGTTTAAAAATAATGGAAATTCTTCTTTTTTATCTTCTTTTTCTAACATTAATAGATCTTCAATTGATACGCCCAACACTTTCGATATATCTAATAATGTTTTGCCACTACAATTTAGCAAATCGCTTTTACCTGAGGAAATATCATGAAGTGTTGTTTTTGGTAATCCACACATCATGCTAATTTTATAAAGTGTCAATTGCTTTTCTGAAACTAAATCTAGAAATGTCATGTAATTATTATATCGGTAAACCGACCTATTATCAAGAATAAAATTATTTAAAAAATCTAAGCGAAGAAGCAATATAAAATATTATTTCTTTTTCTAATTAACCATTTTGAACCTTGCGTGTCCAAACATTTGGTCTCAAAAGTGCTCGTGTGTCCAAACATTTAAGGACATTTATAAAAAACGATGAATTCAAACTTTTTTAATGCTTTATGTGAAAATAATCAAGATAACTCTTAATGATATCTTGTCCGGTTAGACATGTATCTCTGAGCCATCCTTTTTCATCGTTCCACTTTGATAAACCACGATAATAAAACATTTTCAGTTCTTCTGTAATAATAAATGGAACAATGTTGTTTTTAAGGCATTCTTTAAAAATTATAAGCCTTCCTATTCTTCCGTTTCCATCTTGAAAAGGGTGGATTCTTTCAAATTTAACATGAAAATCTAAGATTTCATCAAAAGTATGTTTGTCTTTTGCATTATAATCCTCTAATAATTTATTAATTTCTGATTCAACCAACTGTGGAGGCGTAGTTTGAATATCACCAACCTCGTTTTCTAATTTTTTATAATCTCCGACTGCAAAATATGATTTTTTAGCATCGCTAGTGCCAGTTTTTAAAATCTTATGTAATTCTTTTATGAAACTTTCAGATAATGAATAATTGCAAAAATCTATCACTCGATCAATGCATTCAAAGTGATTGATTGTTTCTACAATATCGTCAATTTTATAAACTTTCGATTTGTCTTCAATACCAATGGTTCTAGTCTCAAAAATATATCGTGTCTCATCATGTGTTAATTTGCTGCCTTCTATATGATTTGAATTATAAGTTAAATCAATTTGTAAGCGATGATATATTCTTCCTTTAATTCCGTCTTTTTTCTCTAAACGAAGAGCTTTTAAAAGATAATTGTTATTTTTATTTTCGTTAATTCTTCGTGGCAAATCAGCATCTTCCGGAATACACCAACAGCCTCCATTTTGATAGACTCCTTTTATTTTCCTAGAAGAACAATAATTACGTGCAGTTCTTTCCGATATATTCCATTTCTTTGAATACTCTTTTACTGTTAAATATTTCATGACTAAATGGTAACACCAATCGGCAAGAATTTCAATACTTTGTGTAAGTTGTTATTTTCATGCCGTTTTGTCTTTACATGTCCAAACATTTAATGCCATTCACAAAAAAGTTCGACAAAATCAAATTTTTTTAATTTTTAAGACTTGTAATCGGCATAATCTTGCCTAGGAATCCCCAACCAAATCCTTATTTACTATAAATCTTCTTTTTAATAGAGATGACATTAGTATCGTTTTCATACTTGTAATTTACTTCATCCATTAATTTTTTAACCATAAAGATGCCCAGACCACCAATAGGCCTATCTTCAGCAGTAAGTGTAATATCTGGATCTTTTCTGGAGAAAGGATCAAATTTTGGTGAATTGTCATATGTGGTAATAGTAACTTCTTTATTAACAAACGTAATATCAACAGTCACTTTGCCATTATGAATTCCTTTAAAACCATATTTTGCAATGTTGGTAAAAATTTCTTCAACAGCAATATTAATTTGGTTAATAAATTTTAAATCAATTTCATAGTCTGTTAATGTTTCTTCGATAAATTCACTTACCTGAGTAAAACTTTCCACAAGCGCTGGAAATTCTTTTTTTACATTCTTCTTATTTAAATATTTTTTAAATGTAAGTGAAACAATGGTGATATCATCAAATTGTTCTCTACCTTCTTGATATGTTTTAATCTCGGATAAGATATCAGCAATTAATTCTTCATCATCAGAATTATGTTTTTTAACAAAATCGATTAATCGATTTTCAGAATATAGTTCATTTTCTAAATTAACAGCCTCAGTTACTCCGTCAGTATAAATAAGTAATCTGTCATTAGGTTTCAAATTGACTTTATATTGCTTATAAGTTTTCTTATTGACAACACCTAATGCGATACCGGATTTTTCTTTCATGAACGAGTAAACGTTATTTTTGCACAATATTGGGAAATTATGCCCTGCATTCACATAAGTTAAATCACCACTATGAAGATCTAATACACCAATCCAAGAAGTAACAAATAAACCAAACTTATTGTCGCGGCAAAGCATATCGTTGATCTTTGCTACCGCATCCTCTAGATTAATATTTTCTAATAACATATTTTTAATAATTATCCTGCTCATTCCCATGAATAAACTGGCGGGAACACCTTTTCCACTAACGTCCCCGATAACAATAGCTAAATGTTGGTCATCAATTAAGAAATAATCATATAAATCTCCACCAATTTCTTTTGCAGGAATCATGCTTCCACAAATTGTAAAACAATCAACATTTGGAAAAGCATTCTTAGATACAGGAAGCATGCTTTCTTGCAATGATTTAGCAAAAGCTAATTCCCCATTAATTCTATTTTCAAGGACTTGATGTCTTGCTTCTTCTTTGGTGAACCTTTGAACGCTAGAAGCATTACCAACAGTCAATAATCCTATCAAAGCTAAAATCAATTGTTTTGGTAGAACGCTAAATAACATAATTGGTTCTGTATATTCCCAATAACTCAATGCACTTCGATTTTCTATATAAGAAGCAATTAATGAATCTGGTAAAACATTTAAATCGTATTGAACATTAGTGAAAAACGCAAGAAAGCCATTTATTAATACCATTACCAAAATTGCTATGCTAACTCTTATTGAAAGTTTTCTATTTGCATAACGCGATACGCAAATAAAAGGAACTGCTAAAAACAAAATGCCATAAAAGGATAGAAACATATCAGCAGCAATAGCAATTACAATAACGTCAAAAAGTAATGCAAATCTTACATAAGGCTTTTTGCCATTAGTTAAGTATGCAATTAAACAACCAGTAAGTGAGAAAAAAATTAAAACTGAAAAGAAAATAATAATTTCAGCAACAGCTTTAATATGAAAAACACCTGTTAATTGAAAAATTAAGCATAATAAACTAATCACTCCTATAAAAAATAGAGTAATACCTAAAAATTTATTTGCTTTAAGTTCATTTTTATAAGAAGGATCTTCTACTTCGGAATAATCCGTCTTAATCCATTCTTTAATTGTCATTTTATACTATTCAATATTAAGAATTTCACTAAATCCAGTCATTTCAAAAATGTCTTTGATTGCATCTGGAACATTAATTAAATTCATTTGACCTTGTCTGCTCATTAATTTTTGAGCGCCCAAAACTACTCTAAGTCCTGCGGATGAAATGTATTCAAGATCCTTGAAATCTAATGTTAAACTCTTAATACCTTTTGTTGATTCTTGAATCTCTCTTTCTAAATCTGGAGATGTTGTTGTATCTAATCTACCAATAAGAAGAAGTGTTAAACTTTCACCATTAAATTTCTTTTCAATCGTCATAAAAATTCTCCTCAAATGCTTATTCTATGAATTTACAAACTAATTTTATTATACTCTTATGCACGTGTAAAAACCTTTTTAAATTTACTTGATAAACTTTGTGATTATTTACGAGAATGGGAATATTTTGTTAATTTTGTTCTTGTAATGAAGTTAAAAATTTCCCGCTTACTTCCTAAAAAATATTTAATTAACATTAGGTTTTGCGGTAAATACATTTTTGCCTTCAAACCATGTAGAAACGACCTTTGTGTTACCTATTTCAGAAGCTTCACAAGTAAATATATCCTTATCAGCTAATACAAAGTCAGCGTATTTACCAACTTCAATACTGCCGCGTTCTTTTTCTAATCCAAGTTGCCAAGCACCATTAATAGTTAATGCTTCAAAAGCTTGTTCAACACTAATCAATTCATCTTTATCGTATACTGGAAGCATTTTTCCTGTATTAGAATCTATCATTTGACCTGTAACACCAATAGATATAATTCCAAAAGGATCTTGAGGAGAAGGATTATTAGCAGGGAAATCTGAATGGCTAGACACCTTTACTCCGGCATTAAAGAAAGATTTTATTGGATATGAATGGTTTATATATTTATCATCTAAAAACTTAGAAAAATATTCATATGATCCTTCACCGCCATCAACATGCCATGTGATACCAGCACTACATGCAATATTATTTTTAGCAATACGCTCAAAATCTTCTTCTCGTACATTACGTAAGTGAACCATAGCGTTTCGATGTATTTTATCTCCGCCTTGTATATAAGCATCTGTAGTCTCTTTAATTGCGGCATCGCCCATTACGTGTGCATGGACAGTAACGCCTTTAGAGTTACATTCACGAGTTATGTCTGACAAACGGTCTACTGACCAAAAGCTCTTATAATCTGTGCCATCTTTATAAGGTATCATCATCGCACCAGTTTTTGTTTCTACGACGCCATCCATAAATAATTTCAAATAATCTAAAAGTACGTGTTTTGTTGCATAATCTTTTTTTAGATTAACTAATGTAGTAATTTCATCACTGATATTCTTTTGCCATGGTTCAACTTCATATGTCATAGGGAAAACAATCTTAAGATATCCTCCGACATCTAAACGATTAGCAGCCTCATATAGTTTAGTTGGATGAAACATATTACTCCATCCATCTAACGCCATTGTATATCCTGTAGAAAGTAATAAATTTTGTGTATCAAGAATTGAAGCTGCTGCGACTTCGTCATCAATAAGTTCGTTATAGTCAATTCCACCATTACGCATCATATAACCCGTTACACGTTCTTCAGCGTATCCAGTTGGATATCCATTTTTATCTAACTCAAGAAATCCACCATCAATCTTAGTAATAAGTACTCCACCCTTACCATCGATGATTCCACTTCTTCTTAAACACTCTGAATTACAAAAGGCATGATGTCCACCTTGATCAAAAATTATTATGGATATTCCATTACTATTATCGTCAAGTTCGCGTAATGTTGGAGGATCATTTGTAAGAGCTACATAGTTCCAACCAAAACCAAAAAGTGTCTTTTTTCCTGCTTGTTTAGCTTTAAGAGTAGCGGCATTCAGTTTTGATAAAACAGAGGCCTTATCATCTTTGAGATCAAACATGATGCCACCCTTCATTTTTTCCATACCAAATTTCATGGTGTAATGAGAATGACCATCAGTACAGCCTGGCATAACCATTCCTTTTCCACGGTGATCAACGATATTTGTTCCATTAGAGTCAATATATGGTTTAACACCATTCTCATCGCCAACATAAATGTATTTACCATCTTTAATGGCAATGGCTGTAGCAGTAGGATTATTTGTGTTTGCAGTCATTATGGTTCCATAAATAACTGTGTCAGCGCTAATAATCTTCTGACACCCCATTAGTGAAAAACTTCCAACAGCAGTAGCTATCACTAATGAAATTGGAAATAATATTTTCTTCTTTGACATAATAGATTACCTACAATTGTATTTTACAACAAATGTTTTATAAAATTGCATTATTTTAAAGCAATTGACCTTTGTAGATGAATTCGGAGTATGAAATACCACTTTAACACGGCAATATCATCTTCTAACCATAACGATAAATTCAACAAAAACTAATGTACCTATAAAGTTAAACGCTACTCTTTTTGAAGAAATTTAAGTGAATCAAAACAAATAGCAGCTAAAATAATTACTCCTTTAAAAATAAATTGGTAATTTATATCTAGACCAATATATGTTAAACAATAAGATAGTATAGAGAAAACAATTGTACCAATAACGGCACCGCTAACTTTTCCTTTACCACCACTAAATGAAATACCACCAATAACACAGGCAGCAATAGCATCTAATTCAGTACCTAAACCAGTTGATGGATTAGCATTACCAATACGAGCACCTTCTAAGAATCCACCAACACCAT
The DNA here is from genome assembly GCA_024408095.1 of Bacilli bacterium. Classification (GTDB taxonomy): domain Bacteria; phylum Bacillota_I; class Bacilli_A; order RFN20; family CAG-826; genus JAKSVI01. The sequence goes on along the minus strand of JAKSVI010000005.1, from coordinate 50,793 downwards.
AAAGAACACCAGCTAAAATAAATACTCCCATAGTCACCCAGAAAACATTAATTCCACTTACTTTAGCGGCTTGTTTATTATCGCCAACTGCGTACATATGTTTTCCAAATTTTGTTTTATTCCAAATTAACCAAACTAGAATAATAGCGATAACTGCATAAATAACTAATTTCCAACCAAATTCACCAGTAATACCAATTTTAATATCGGAGTTCATTGTAAAGGCAGGAACTTGAGAGAAACAAACCATCATTAAACCATAAATTAATAATTGAGTAGCTAATGTAGTAATAAATGGATGGATCTTAAGTTTAGCGGTAAAAAATCCAGCGATAGAAGAAAATAAAGTTGTAGAGAAAATACAAACAAGCATACCTAAAAAGATTGCGAGTGCTTGGGGCATTATCATATCTAATGTTCCAATATTTGTTTCAAATACGAGTTGAGATAAAAACAAACAAGAGAATGTCGCCGCCATACCAGTCATACGACCAATTGATAAGTCTGTTCCACCAATAAGGATTAGACCAGCAACACCTAAAGAAAAGAATACTTTTGTAGATGATTGAATACAGATTGTTTCAATTGTTCTAAATGTTAATAAGGGGTTGCCTTGATATTCGGCGATAATCGCACAGATGATAAAGAAAATAAGAATAACAAAATATAATGAATATTTTCTTAAGAAAATAGCCAAATCAAAATTATGCTTAAATTCAAACAATTTAACATTTATTTTATCTTCTAAAGAATATCCATTATTTATTTTTTTAATTAAGGAATAAACTTTCATGAAGGCGCTTTCTATTTCTTCATGACAGTTGGCATTAACCATTTTATAATCGCGTCGATATTCACTGAGTTTCGAATTATGTTCGCCTTTTAAAATACGTTTTTCTTTTTTAGTTGAACAAGTTTTTGATTTTGAAAGATATTGTTCATTTTCTTCTTTTACTTTCTTATCAAAAGTATTTTTAGCCACAAATTTATTATGATTATTAGTTACTTTTGAATAATAGAAAGATATCTTCCCTAATTTTTTAATGATAAATCTTAATTTAGTAGATAATTCCTTAACTGCTTTTTTATTTTCTTTTGCGACAACCTTAGCAGCTTCTAATTCCTCCTTAAGAGGTTTAATCATTTCTTTCTTTTCATTTGTTTTGATGTTTTTAGTTAAATGAATATTTCTAATTTTTTCTTTAATAGAGTTAATCTTATCTTCACCATCTTTTTTAAGTTCAGATAATTTGATTAATTCATTTTTAACTGTTTCATTTTTTTCAATATCAACTTCATAAGCAAAAGAAACAGCGGGGTCATAATTTTCACTATTAAAATCTTGGGTTATAGACAAAATTTCTTTTTTGTTTTGATTAAAATTTTGAAGCTCTTTATTATATTCTTCTTTACTAATTTCTTTATTTGCAAATTTAATACTAGCATCTATATATTTTTGATGAGTTGATTCCACTAGCTTTTTAATTTGAATTAGGTCCATCTTTTTTTCGTCCATAAAATAACCCCCATTATAAATATTTTGTACAAAGCTTGATTATTTTTTCTTCGCTTGCCTCTTTAGTGGGTAGTATTCCCGCTATTTTGTGATTCGACATAACTAAAATATTATGTGTAATTCCCATTATTTCTGGCATTTCACTTGAAGAAATAATAACTGCTTTACCTTGTTTAGTTAATTCAACAATTAATTCATATACTTGATATTTTGATATAATATCAATGCCTCTTGTTGGTTCATCCATAATTAATATATCTGGATTCTTTTGAAGCCATTTTCCAATAATTACTTTTTGTTGGTTTCCACCACTTAATGAAGATATGATTTCATTTCTATCAATGCATTTAACTTTCATTTCTTCAATCATTCGGTCTGAAGCTTCATTCATTTCTTTATTACTTAAAAAACCAAAATGAGAAAACTTATCTAGGTAAGTAATACTGTTATTAAATTTAATTGATTGCTTAGCAAACATGCCGGTCGCTTTTCTTTCTTCGCTGATGAAAGCAAAATTATTTTTAATTGCATCTCTATTATTTTTAAACTTTACTCTTTTGCCATTAAAAATAATCTCTCCATAAGCGACCGCTCTTAAGCCAAATAAAGTCGATAATAATCTTGTTCTTCCTGATCCAACTAAACCATAGACTCCTAAAATTTCACCTTTATGCAAAGTAAAATTAATATCCACTAATTGAGGAGGATATTTGGTTGTTAGATTTTTAAGTTCTAATATGGTCTCTTTCAGATCACTATTAAGTTTTGGGAAACGTGATTCTAGTTTTCTTCCAATCATCGCGGTCACAACTTCATCAAGATTTGTTTCCTTAATTGATTTGTTTAATGTGACAAAGCCATCTCTTAAAACTAGGATATCATCACAAAGAGTGAAAATTTCTTCCATCTTATGAGAGATGAAAATAAAACTAACACCTTTATTTTTTAAATCATTAATTAAATTAAATAGTATTTTGGTTTCTTTATCACTTAATGATGAAGTTGGTTCATCTAGGATGATAACTTTTGCATCATAAGACATAACTTTAGCGATTTCAACAAGTTGACATTCGCTAATGCTAAGAGTGTTCATAATTGTTTTAGGAGAAAAATTTAATGACAAAGAATTAAATATTTCTTCGCACTTGTTATAAAGAGTTCTGCTATCAACAATACCCCATTTTGAAGGATATCTTCCAAGGAACATATTGTCCATAATTGAACGATTAAGGCACAAATTTAATTCTTGATGAACCATAGTGATTCCTTGCTCTAAGGCATCTTTTGGTCCTTTAAAAGTTACGTGTCGATTATTATAAATTATTTTCCCACTATCGATTTTTAATGAACCAAATAAACAATTCATTAAAGTTGATTTACCAGCACCATTTTCACCCATCAAGCCTAAAATGCTTCCTTTTTTCAACTTTAAAGAAACATTTTTCAAAACATGGACGTTTCCAAAAGATTTTGATAATCCTTCAATCGAGAGTATTTCATCACTAGTTTCCATACTTTGCCTCAATAGTGTTTCTTACATATTCTCTAATCATTTCACCTTGAATTTTTCCACCTTGTCTTGCGGCGTATCCAACAAATAAAATGTTTTTAAATCTTTTATCATGCATGCTTTTAATATCAACCTTATTTACTTCATTTGTTGGCTGACGATTCCAGAATATAACCGGTACATTAACAATTCCGTTTTCTTGATAAATATTATAAATAGCGTCTAAATACAATTTCGCAGATGTTGTCCTAACCATATTTATAGCAAATGCTTTAAAATATTTTCCTTTTGCTAGGTTAGTATTTAAATTATCAAGTGATTGCGACTCATCATTACCATTTCCATAAGTAGAGGTAACATCAAAATTAAATTTAGTTTTCAAATTCTCAAAAAGTGGTTTCATTGATGAATTTAAGAAATTATCCGTTCCAGAATAATATGATTGATAAATCTTAGCTTCTTCAGTTTGATCACCCTTAACAATTCTTTCATTTTCTTCTAGTCTAGTAAGTATTGACTTATTATAAAATTGATCGACATTTTCTTTTGTTACAGGAACATTTTGGGTTAGCATTGCATTTGTTTCTTCATCAAGTGGTTCAAATTTACTTTTTACATAACCAAATTTTGTTGCATTTTCCTCACCAAAACCATGAGTGGTTGCCTCTAAAGTTGTATATTCCGGATGGTCGATTAAATTTCTTAAAACCATATAGATTCCAGCAGCTTGGCCAGTTGTACCTGGATCAAGGGTTCCAAACATTTCACCTGATTTTACTTTTAAAACAGCATCGCTATTAGCACCATAACCAAAAATTGGCATTCCCTTTAGCCATCTCACACTACCGATAGCGCCCATCGCCATACCATCGTTATTAGATACAAAAAGGGAAATAGATTGACCTTTTCTTTTTACGCCTTGTAAATCAGTCCATGAATTAGCATAATGCTTATTAATCCATAAAGTCGTAGTTTCATTAGCAGTTTGTTGATCCCATGGTGCACCTGAAATTGATTTTTGTTCAGCATGTTCCATTTCCACTAGTCGATATGTAACTCCATGTGAATCGGTATAAAAATTTTCATTAACAATAGGATTTTCAGTATTTGGATTAATTTTGGTATGTACAAGATCTCTTGTTCCTAAAGCCTCTCGAAGTCCGGCGGTTGTTTCAGAAGAATCGGTGTGATCTATTTGTCCAATTAATAAACAATAATTAATTGTGTTACTAGTTCCAACTTGATTCCAATCCGAATAAGACGAACAAGAAGCAAGTGAAAGAGCGATACAAGGAAGAAAGGAAATAACTAATTTATATCTCATACGATTATTATCTTATAAATAATTATAAAAGTGTAGAACAAAAAACCCAAAGGCATAGCCTTTTTCAAAATTCTAAAAATCATAAATTGTAATTCTTAACGCAACTAGAGAAATGAAATGTTGTATTAAGTTCTATCAATTAATCAATAAACCATATCTTTTCTAAATTTCAATCCGACAAAATTTAATGAAGACGATAAATACATATCTAATGTCTCCTTATCCATAATGGCATTTATTAATGGATATTTTTCTTTGTTATTTTTGTGTTTATTTTTTTCTGATTCCGCTATAAAAACGCCGTTATTCTTATTTAAAATTCTAATATAATCATTTCCTATACAAATGGTCACTCTATTAATAACTCTATTATTTTTGTTATAACTAAGCGCAGTGTTATATAAGTCACCCATTTCCTTAATATATTCATTAGTGAAATTTTCATTTACACCATTGTCCTTAAATAAACGAGAAAATTCATTCATGAAGAAGTCAATATTTTCTTCATTTAAATAAAAGTCAAAGCTTTGTTGGGATTCGTCCGTTTCAATTCTTTTAAATATGCAATGTGGATGATTCGTAAAATAAATATATAAAGTAATCGCAACAAATGTTGCAATATATGAAACCGTCATTCCGACAATAAAACCAATTATTCCAAATAAATATCCAAATAAACACGATACTCCTACTTTAAATATTGCAGAAATAATATCATCAATTATAAAAATGCTAGATTTGCCTAAAGTCATATAGACAGTTGAATATGTTCTAACCATACCCGTGCAGAAGAAAGTTATTGGTGTAACTAAAGAGGCAATGATACATAGAAAATAAATTTCACTACCTGGATTTACATGATATAAAAGATTGATTGCAGGAGAGCAAGCCATTACTATCGCCATTAAGATAGGAGTACAAATAATAAAAGTTTTTTTAATAATAGAAAGGCATAAATCGAAATCATTAGAATTATTTGTACCTATTGCTGCGGTCATTGATGGTTTGATTGATGTTGGAATCTTACGTAATGTTCCTGCTAATTTTATTTCAAAAGATATTATTGTCATAATAACTAAATAAGAACTTCCAAAAAAAGATGTAATAAATAAGTTTACTAGCGTTGATACTACAGCAGATAATAAATAACTTATAGCAGAACCAAAACTTAATTGTATCCCTTTCCATAAGTCTTTAAAGGAGGGGGTGAAACTAAAATGTATTGAATTCTTCTTTTTAAAGAAATGAAGACAATCAATTAATAAACAAAAAGCATAACTGCATACAGTTGCAAGCCCTAATCCGTTAATTCCTAAAATTCTAATAAGGATAAAAGAAAGAACTACTTTAACAATAGCTAAGCCTAAATCTCCAATAAGTTTTAGACTGTTATCATAGTCCATGGAGATGAATTCATAAAAATAATTTTGTAAAGGAATTAAAAATCCTAGCGCAATATACCAAAGATAATAATCCCTAGCATAAGCTTGAGCTTCCTGGCTTAGGCCATAAGCATTTATAAAAGGATTCATTATTGAAAATAATAAAAGGGAGGTACATGCTCCAATAATAATCGTGAAAATTAAGCCAGTTCCAGCGAGATTTTTAGCTTTCTTATTTTCACTTTTATTTAAGTAAGTAAAATATAGCGTTGATATTCCAACAGCACCTAAATTTGCCACAAAGGAAATAAAACTGGAAATTGGCGAAATAATTTGAACGGCGTTAAGTGCTTCGCTCGATAGCAAATTTCCAGAAACCATCGAATCAAAAAAAGAAACGAAAACCGAGAATAAATATCCAAAAGCAGCTACCGCAAAAACAGAAATAAATTTATTAAAAAGTAAATTTGCTTTCTTACCTGATTTGTTTTGTTTTATAGTTACATCATTCATATCTTAATACATCATCAAATACGTTATAACAATAAAGTATTGGCCCCATCATTTTTGATTTTAAAATTATTCAAATTTTTCATTATACACTGCAAAACTCATGTATTTTTTTTAAATTTAAACATTTTTTGATTTAAATATGGAATATAACTTCTAAATCTTTAACCATGACTTTGACATCTGCAACAGGATAAGCTGTTTTCATATCATATCCGACATATGCCCAGTCTTCTTTTGTTAAAATAAATTCAACAATTTGTGATTCGCCTTTATTTAAATGAATACGTTTAAACGCTCTAAGTTTTTTAACACAAGGACAAACCATAATGTTAGACAAACTTCCTGTATAAACAAGAACAGATTCATCTGCATCATAATCGCCAATATTAGAAACTTTCACACTAACTTTGTATTTTTCATTAACTTTTTCAACTTTAAGATCGCTATATTCAAACTTTGTATATGATAAACCATCACCAAATTCAAACAATGGCTTTTTATCGCTAAAGACATAATCTTGTCCTGCTTTTTCATCGTTGCCGGAGCGATCATATGCACCTCTTAATGGTTTTCTATTGTAGAATATTGGGATTTGTCCAACACTACGAGGAATAGTAAATGTCATTTTTCCAGATGGAACAACATCCCCAGCAATAATATCTGCAATGGCTCTATTGCCTTCCATTCCAATGCCGAAACAATAAATTAATGCAGAAATATCATCTAATTCTTCAGTAACTGAACATGGTTTTCCATCATATATTAAGAAAACAATTGGTGCTTTTGTTTCTTTAAGTGTTCTAAAGACAGTTTTTTGTGCTTTACAAATGCATATATCATCAGTGTCATATCCTTCATTTGAAGTACAAGCATCAGGAAGATTAACTGGATTATTAGCACCACCATTTTCGCCACCAGAATAACCTTGTGCGTTATTTCCACCTGCAAAAATAATCACATCAGCCCATTTATTTGCTAATTCAACAGCCTCTGTTAATTGTTTATCATCAACATTCATAAAGTTACAGCAAGGTAGGACTTTAACATTTTCTTTACCGAATTTATTGATAAATGCTTCATGAGTTTTAATGGCTTTTGCAGCGGCACAAGTAAATTCATGCTTACCATCTTGGGCAAATGGGAAGTAACAAATACCACCCAATTGAGCAATCATTGAATTGGGCCCGACAAGTAAAATGTTTTTCTTTTCCTTTAAAGGAAGGATTCCATTATTTTTAAGTAAAACTGCGCCTTTAGCCTCGATTTCATATGTTAACTCATGCGCTTCTTTTGTTCTGATATTGAATTCATCAACTTCAGGTACATATGGATTATCAAATAAACCTAATTTAAATTTATTAGTTAAGACACGTCGTACAGCGGTATTGATTTTTTCAATATCCACTTCACCAGATTCCACCATTTCCTTCATTTGAGGTCCATAAGCATCTCTAGCGCACGCTTCTATATCAATATTTGCATCAAGAAAGATTTTTCCAAGTTGATATTCACTACGATTAACCATTTGATGACGATGCCAACAAATTCCAGTTAGACCATAATCAGTAATAACATCACCTGTAAATCCTAATTCCTCACGTAATACCTTGGTCATCCAAAATGGATCCACACCAGCAGGAACGCCATCAACTTCGTTATAGCAGTTCATAACGCCCATTGCTCCAGCTTTAATACATTCCGCAAAAGATGGAAGGAAATATTCCCTCATTTCTCGCTCGCCAATATGACCAGAGCCAAGGTTCAATCCGCCTTCTGGCATAGAATAACCAATATAGTGTTTAATTGTGGCTTCAATTCCTTCTGCTTGAAGTCCTTTTACTATTTCAGCACCGAACTTACCAACAAGATATGGATCTTCACCATAGTCTTCGCCACTTCTTCCCCATCTTCCATCGCGTAACAAATCAACATTTGGAGAATAAACTCTGTTGAAACCTAACATTTTTAATTCTTTTCCTTCGATATGGCTCGCTCTTTCAGCAAGACTTAAATCGAATGTTGCCGCTAACGCGCCATTTGATGGAAAAATTGTTGTATATGGAGTTGGGGCGCCATGCACACATTCAGTAGCAATGTATGCTGGAATGCCCAAACGTGTTTCTTCTACTGCAAATTTTTGAATTCTATTTAATTGTGCAGTAGTAAAACTAACAAATGTATAAAACTCGCTATGAATCTTATTCTCACCTTTTTTAATAAATTCAAGCTCCTCATCAGGAGTGTAAACACAACCAAAACAATGCATCTGTTCTAGTTTTTCATCAAGTGTCATTCTCGAAAGTAAGTCTTCCACTCTTTCGGGGATAGAATATTTTGAATCCTTATATTTCATACTTAAAAGTCTCCATAAAACATTAATAATATAACATATTTTAATATGAAAATATGATACTAAAATTATTAGGACGCAAATAATAAAAAATATTGGCAATTTATGAAACATTTAGTAAGGAATGCTTTTTCATATTTTGCCGATAAAATTATTTGATAACTCCTACTTATTTCTTAAATGCGCTCATTAAATTACATTCTTTTTCGTAAATGTTATTAATATATACTATTTACATTGGTAACATTTGTTATATTGTGTCAAATTCAATAATTAATAATTATATTATTAGTGGATTGTATCTAATAATTGCGTCTATTTAAAATAAAGTTAATGTAATTCATCAAGTAATATTATAGAATTACACACAAGGAGAAAAACAATATATGGGAAGTATAGGAAGTATGAATAAACCGAGTCATGGTTTACTTGTCTGTGCAATACAAATGCCAGTACCAATTATCAATTCAAGAAAAGATATAGAAGATCAATTACAAGAAATAATAAGAACGTTACATGCTACTAAGGCTGGGTACCCAGGAGCGGAACTAATTGTTTTCCCAGAATATTCACTTCAAGGATTAAATACTAGTAAATGGTTAACAGAAGAATTCTTATGTGATGTACCTGGAAAAGAAACAGAATTATTAGCAAAAGCGTGCAAAGAAGCCGGAGTTTACGGGGTTTTTTCAATAATGGAGAGAAATCCAGATCCAAATAAGAACCCATATAATACTGCTATTATTATTAATGATAAAGGCGAGATGGTTTTAAAATATCGTAAGTTATTCCCATGGAACCCAATCGAGCCTTGGTATCCAGGAGATCTTGGTATGCCAGTATGTGAAGGTCCAGGTGGCAGTAAACTTGCTGTTTGTATATGTCATGATGGCATGATTCCAGAATTAGCTAGAGAGGCTGCATATAAAGGATGTAATGTTTATATCCGTATATCAGGATATTCCACTCAAGTTAATGAACAATGGATATTAACTAACCGCTCAAATGCATGGCAAAACTTAATGTACACTGTTGCAGTCAATTTAGCGGGTTATGATGGAGTGTTCTATTACTTCGGCGAAGGTCAAATCACCAACTATGATGGCACCGTATTAGTCCAAGGTCAAAGAAACCCATATGAAATAGTATCCGGGGAAATATTCCCAGAATTATGTGACGCTGCTAGAAGAGAATGGGGATTAGAAAATAATATCTATAACTTAGGACACCGTGGATATGTTGCTCTTCCAGGTGGAGAAAGTGACTGTGGATTAACATATATTAAAGATTTAGCGAATGGTAAATATCACTTACCATGGGAAAAAGATATGAATATTAAAGATGGTAAGATATATGGATATCCCACTACTGGAGGTAGATTTGGTTTAACCCCAGGAAGTGATCCACATAATATTCATAGCTATAAAGGCTTAAAATACGAGAAGATAAAATAACTAATAAATTAATAACGTAAAGAATCGTTAATAATATTCATTTCTCATATATTCATAAAATATCGGAAGGAAAAAATACTTAATTATCCTTCTTAAATATTGACAAACTAAATTCTATAAATGTAATCAATTAGAACCGATTTTGTTTTGTTATAGTCTTGTTTTAACCAAGCACTATCAGAATTGATATATCCAACAGCAAACAATTCGTTTTGCAAAGTATCTGAGGCCTTGTCTATTACATCCTGGATGCCCTTTATATCATTTACAGGATTTATCACTAATAATTCTAAACATTTTCTAACTATTTTTATGTCAATTGATTTATTTTTGATAAGATAAAACATATCGTCAACATCTTTGAATCTTACGCTTGTTGGCCCAATTTTTGCTAAAGAAAATAATTTTTCGGAAAACATTTGCTCAGGAGGGTTTACCAATAAGGTTAAATTATTTTCTTGGTCAAATGAAAAACACATTTTATTTTGATTAATTGCTAATAATGTGTGTACACCGATATCTAGTTTAAATTTTATTGTTTCTGTTTTGTCTTTGACTAATAATTTTACTCTTTTACCGTGATAATCTTGTTGGTGCAATGTTTCGATTTTACCATTTATAGTTATTTTGTATTGGGAATTTTTATTATTCAATGCATCAATAAATAATTTAATATTATCGTTTGAAATGTTATAACGAATAAAATCAAAATCCAAGTCGCTTGTAGTTCTTCTTTGTTCGTGAGTCATGTTATACATAACTACACCACCTTTTAATAGGACCGAATCGGCATATTTAGATTTTCCTATTTTTGAAAGAATTATAAACTGAGCAGTTAAATTTCTCGCTTGAAAAAGAGTAAAACCTTTTGAAATATAGTCTTCGATGAGTTCTTTTATAGTTTCACTCATATCATCTCCTGAATTTCTTTTAATAATTTATTGCCTTTTGTCATCTTTGCACAATACTTGGCTATTTTTCCAAATGAAATGGATCCCAGTGATTTTAAAACTCTATAAGAAGAGACTACTTCTAAAAAGTATTCTTTTGGAAGCTTGACCTTTAGACGAAATAATTCGATTAGCATTCTTTCTATATCAAAAATATAAATATATCCGTATTTTGTTTCTATTTTTTGACGGCCAATATCAATAATATCGTCACTCATATACGACTGAGAAACTTTATCATGTGTTATTGTGTGAGAATTATAAGGTGTCACTAAAGAATATTTTTCAGGAACATAATCTGACAAATCATAATAATCAAATGCACTTTGAAGAGTTAATGTAGCACGAGGATAACGAGCAAATAACTGTTCAAGCTCGCTGATGAATTCGTCTCCATCTACATAAACTCCGTGAGAAACTTTTTTATATTTTCTTTTTTCTATACTTTTGTAAGCGTTATTGATGTTCCCTTCAACTCTAACAATTTCCTGCCATGTATAAGTCATGTTTTCATTTTAATATTTCAGAAGGAGTTTTTCAAGAATTTTCCTTCTTATATATTTGATATCATATTATTTAAAAAATCATGCATTTCCATTTTATATCGTAAAAGTATACGCTTCATTAACACGGAACCGCAACAACTAAATCTTTTGAGATAATTTAATTAGTAAATCTTTTGCTGGTTCATATATTAAGTTGTCACAATACTATTGTGGTTTTTTTCTTGATTGACAATATGCGGGCAATGGATAATTCTTTGCTGACAATATTAAATACTTCAACCTTACCTGATTTAAACATAAAATATGGAGGCTTTTTGCTTTCTTGAATAAGTTTTTCTTCACATTCTCCCTCTACAAAGTATTGAATGTAACTATTCATTATCTTCCCCCAAATCAAATATTAAGCTTGTTGATGGAGCAATACCAAAAATGTCATTATCATATAAATTTTTAATTACCACATTGTTTCTTTTTTCAAATTCACTTGCAGTAATAAACGTAATAGTTGGTTTACCATCTATATTTTTCTTTCCTAAAAAACTGAAGGAATGTAATGGCAGATTTAAATTCATTATTTCTGAATTGTGACTAGTAAAGAATAGCTGTTCGTCATCACCAAGCATTTGTATCATTGTGCTTAATGACACTACTTCTATATCTGAATTTACATAAGAGAATAACTCATCCACATAATAGATACCGTTTTTATGTTTTTTAATACCATAAAGAATATGGGCTATTCTAAATCCATATTTAGTTCCACTTGAAAAATATGGTAAATCAGAAATAACTTGTTGATCTTGTGCGATTACAGTTTTCCCATCATCGTATTTAATGACAAAAGCCTTTTTAGAGTCGTTGCTAATACCTACACTTTTTATATTTGGATCCAGTGTCTTGAGCACTTTTTCCATCACACCCCTATATTCTTCAACTTCATCTTCTTTTAAAGCAAAATTTAACTTATCAAATCCTTTTTCAGTTATAGGCATGGCAATATTCCAACCAATTCCATAATCGTATTTTGATAAACATTCAATATAGTCCATATATTTTGGTTCATTAGGTAAAAGTTTAGATACACTTGCATAGGTATCGCCTTCTCTTAATTGAATAGATTGTATGTCAGCTTTGATATCTACTTTTTCTGGATTAGTTTTATCTCTGTTCATTAAAATAAATAATCTATTAATTAAATATCTTTCATTATATTGGACAACATAATCCATGCGTATTTTAGATTCAAATACTTGTTCAGGCATTAAATAAATAACACTCTGCGCTTCTTTATCTTTTAAAAATCGCATAATATTCCATAAAACTCTTCCTAATGATGTTTTTCCAGAAGAGTTAGAACCCATAATTAAATTCACTTTTTTGTAATTAAAAGATTTAATTCCTTTTAAATTTTCAACACCAATAGGATTATTTTTTGTTTTACGAATATATGTAAAATTAATAGAAATATCGTCAAAACCCAATATTTTATTTAATTTTAAATCAACGATGACCATTTTTATCTCCCTTATTTAAGTTCAAAGATTTTGAACATAGATATTATATATTAGAAAATTATGAACTTCAATAATGAATAGCGTATTGTGTTTTGATCATAATCTTTTCACGTCAAGATTGATATTATTTTAAACTTTTTGAGCTACTTGCAAACATCTATATATTTAAACGCAAACAGAAAATATTAAGATTTATAATTCAAATTAAAAGATTCATAATTTCACTCGCTGTTTCTTTCAATCTTTCAGTGCCAACATCAATCAAGGGCTCAAACATAAAAGAATTAACATGAATAAATGATGGAGAAACAATTAATGCTGTTTGAATAACTTTTAATAGATTCTCATCCAAAGAATTTTTAATTTTTTCATATAAGACCCGTGATGGGTTATAAACATTGTCCATTTCGGGTTTTGTACCAAATATTTCAGTATTTTTTTTAAACATAATTTTATCTGAATAAATTCTAATAAAAATTCCCAGAATTACTTTTTCCAATAAATCCGTTTCATTTATATTATCATCAGTTATTATTCCATAAGTAATCTCTTTTAACTTTTGTAAATAATTAAAATCATCAAAAGAGTGAACAACATGATTTCTATCCAGAACATCATATAATTCAGAAATATTGGCTGATTCCAAATTTTCGTTATAGTGAAGAAATTTTGTTAAGATTGTATAGTCGTCATCATCGTTACCCGATTGGAGCTGAACAAGGTTTCTCAAAAAGGGAATTGTCGCAATTACCTCTTTTTCATTTCCATTTCCTTTCCAAGAGGTATAAAAAGAGAAATTCTCATAATTTTTGGTTTTTGCATCAAAAAGTGCAACATCGTTTCCACTAGTATATGCGAATAATTTAGAGTTCAAATCATTCCCTAAAGATAATCTTACTGATCGATAAAAATCAAAATTATGGGTTAAAATTATAAGTTGAATATTAGTGTTTTTTGCAATATCTTTGAGGCATTCAATAATTGCATATTTATTTTTATAATCAAAGGAATCTGAAATATCATCTAATATTAAAGCAAATTTCTGTCCTTTTCTTAACTCAATCTCAAACAATAAATTTAAAATCATTACTGCTCTTCGTTCGCCAGAACTAAACCTTTTAAATACTTCCTCAGTAATTTCTTTATTTGTACCCTTGATTACCTTTTTAAAAACTGGTGGATTAATATCTAAGATGGCATCCTTAATATTTTCTATAACCACATTAAATTTATTTGAGATAAATCTGTTATTATATTCATCAAGGATTTTCTTCCACGTTTCTTTAGTTTTTTCTGCTTCATCAATTAAACTTTTAATATCTTTTTGATATACTTCTATTTTTTTCTTTAATAATTCTATTTCATCTGAAAAGTTTCTTAATTTTGTATAAATTATTTTCTTTTTAAAATCAGCTTGGTTCGATAGTTCTTTCAAACATCGATTATCATCACATAAAATTTTAGCTAATTTTTTTGTATCTTTATTTTTGTTAAGCACTTTTTGCGCATCTTCAAAAAGTAATCTTGCTTCTGGAGAGACATAAACATCTCTTATAACTTTATCCACATACTCCTGTAATCCTTTCTTGTCCATTTCTGTTTGGCTATTTAAGTGCACTTTATTGCCAGCATCAAAATAGTTGCTTGAAATTAATTCTTTTTGAACTTTGAGAAGACCATTGAAATCAAAGCCATTATTAAAAACCGTTTTATCCAATTCAACATTAATATATTTATTATAAGCATTGCACTTTTTAACAAAATCCGGAGATTCTATAACAGCAAAGGTTTTTTCGTTAAATATTTCATAATATTCAATTGTTTTGTAGTAATCATCGTTATAGACGCTTAAATCCGGAATGCTCAATATAGTATTTTCAAAATTATCACCACCAAGTGCATCAATCAAAACATCAATATCTACAATATCTATTTTTTTCTTACCAAACACAATTTTAGATATCAATTCATTAATTTTATCTAAGTCTTTTTTGTATTCTTCTATAGTGTTTTTATATTTTATTTTCAGAGAATTAGACATCACTAGAGATCCGATTTTAGGATCGGAAAAAACATCTCTGCTATAATCAGAAGGCTTAAACACAAATGCATCAATAGTAAATGAAGTGGATGAATTGCTTATTAATTTACCATTATTTTCTATTTTAAAAGTTGAACTTATTTTTGGAAAACAAAATGCATCATATGGAACCTTTCCACAAATAATGTCATTCATGCCATCTGCAAATGATGTTTTCATCACACCATTTGGTGCATAAATAATTGTGTTGCCTTTAATTAACTCGGGCGACAATAATTTTTTAATACCATACATATTTTCTATTTTAAAAATTTTAATCATAAAGAATCCTCCATTTAAAAGATATTATAAAATACCTTAACAATTATAATCTTTTTTCTATGTTACCTTTGGTTAATTCTAATTAAATTTTACTATTTAAAATAATATAAATAAATGTCAATATTCAAGAAGATACCTTTAGTTTTTTATAGGTAACAATTAAAAAGGAAAGTTGCATCATTTCTATATTTAAATAAATAGTCACTTATAATAAAGATGAAGTTAATGTCGTAATGATATCTTAAGGAGGATAAATAAATGACAATATATGATTTCAAAATTAAAGATTATACAGGTAAGGAAATAGATTTCCAAAGTTTTAAAGGTAAAGTTCTTTTAGTGGTTAACACTGCTACTAAATGTGGATTTACTAATCAATATGATGATTTAGATAAACTATATGAAAAATATAAAGATAAGGGATTTGAAATACTTGATTTCCCTTGTAATCAATTCTTATTTCAAGCACCAGGTACATCAGAACAATATCATGAAGCTTGTCGAATAAAGTTTATGGTTGAATTCCCACAATTTATTAAGATTGATGTCAATGGCAAAAATGAACATCCTTTATATACATTTCTAAAGCAAGAAAGTAACGGCAAAAAGATTAAATGGAATTTTACTAAATTTCTTATAGATCGTAATGGCAAAATAAGATATCGTTTTGAACCAAACGAAAAGCCTTTATCTTTTGAAAATATAATAGAAAAATTGCTTAACGAATAAATATATAAATATTCATCAGATGACATAAAGAAAAAGGAAAATATAAAAACACGATTTTGGTCGTGTCCTATATGCACATTTTTTTACTATATTGTTCCAAAATCACAATTTTGAAAACTTTATTTTATTGGCTACAAAGAATGCGCCTATCTAGCACCTGAATCCCTTTTAAATATTTTGACTATTGTTAAGAAGAATATTTTAATGCCTAATTAGAAGCAAAAAATAATTATTATTAATAAATATATTATTGTTTTTTTCCCTCTTCCTCATCTTTTCCTACAAACGCTTGGATTGCGGTTCTAAATATAATTTTAATATCAAACCATATATTGAATTTTTTTACGTATTCGCCATCTAATTTAGCTTTTTCTGGGATCGGCAATGTATCGCGTCCATTACATTGTGCCCATCCAGAAAGGCCAGGTTTTATATCATTGGCTCCATATTTATCTCTTTCTGCGACCAAATCATCTTGGTTCCAAAGAGCGGGACGAGGTCCAACAACACTCATCTGACCAATAAAAATATTAAAAGCTTGAGGTATTTCATCTAACGATGTTTTTCTTAAAAATTTTCCCACTTTTGTAATATATTTATCAGGATTGTCTAATAAATGAGTCGGGGTGTCATGAGGAGTATCTATTCTCATTGTTCTAAATTTTAAAATATTAAATATCTTTTTATTTTTGCCAATACGTTTTTGTTTAAAAAACAATCCACCTTTTGATGTTATAACAATAAGCAAACCTAAAATTATATAAAGCC
Source organism: Bacilli bacterium (assembly GCA_024408095.1). Classification (GTDB taxonomy): domain Bacteria; phylum Bacillota_I; class Bacilli_A; order RFN20; family CAG-826; genus JAKSVI01. Next base: position 33,915 of record JAKSVI010000005.1, on the reverse strand, counting down.
AAGAAAAAACAACAATGGCTAAAAATGAGCAAAATATGTCAAAGAATCTTTTAAATGGTAAATAAATTTTCTGTCTAACTGAAAGCTTCATAATTATTTTTGCGGACAATATGTATCTATAATTTTTGACAATAACGATTTAACATCAGATTGTGAATCCATATTAAATACCACAGATATTGTTTCAATTTCTTTTTCAATTTCAAAAATTTTGCCTTTTGCTTCAACAAAAATTTTCTCATTTTTAGTTCTTTGTTGTGTATTTTTATCTAAAAGTAGCTCTTCGTATAATTTTTCACCAGGCCTTAATCCAGTAACAACAATATCGATGTCTTTATATGGAACTAAACCAGATTGTCTAATTAATTTCTCTGCTAAATCTATAATCTTTACTGGTTTTCCCATATCTAAAATAAAGATTTCTCCACCATTAGCAAATAAACCACATTGAAGAATTAACGAAACAGCTTCGGGAATGGTCATGAAATATCTAATAATTTCTTTATCAGTAAGAGTAATTGGACCACCAGATTCTATTTGCTTTTTAAATAATGGAACAACTGAACCATTACTACCTAAAACATTACCGAATCTAACTGCGGCATATGCTGTATTTTTGGATTTATCTGAAAAATATTGAATTATAGTTTCTGCAAATCTTTTTGTTGCGCCCATAACGTTAGTTGGTCTAACAGCCTTGTCAGTAGAAACAAGAACCATTTTTTTAACGCCATATTTATCTGCTAAACGAGCAACATTGTATGTTCCAATAACATTAGTACGAATAGCCTCTGCAGGCGAATCTTCCATAAGAGGGACATGTTTGTATGCCGCGGCATGATAAATATAATCTGGACGATATTTTTTAATAATTTGTTCGACTCTAACTTCGTTATAAGTTGAGCCAATTAAGGTAACAAGTTCAATATCATTAATATTTTGCTCTCTCATTAACATTCTGAGTTGTTGTTGAATGTCATATGTTGAATTTTCATATATATCGAATAGAATTAAAGTTTTTGGATGAGTTTTGAATATTTGTCTAACTAATTCAGAACCAATTGATCCACCCGCACCAGTTACCATAACAATTTTGTTAGATAACATTTCATTTACTTCAGTATTATCAAGAATAACAGGTGGTCTACATAATAATTCATCTAAATCAATATCAACAATTTTATGATCATTAGGGCCTTCCATTTCTGTTAATAATGGCATTCTTCTAATTCTCACATTATTAGAATTTATTTCAGCAATAATTTCACGTAATCTTTCTTTAGTTAAATCTGCAATAGCTATAACTACTTCTTCAATATCATAATATTCAATAACTGAGTTTATTTTAGAAATTGGTCCTTTAACGGGTAAGCCCGCGAATGAACCATTAATTTTTTCTTTATCATCATCGATAAACGCCACTACTTTATTGTGGTTATCTACATTTCTTCTAGATTCATCAACAACAATTTTCCCAGCAGAGCCAGCACCAACAACTAATGTCCTAATAGTGTTTTTCTTTCTTCTGTAGACAAAAACTAATAATGAAAGGCGAACTAACATTCTAAGTGCAGGTAAAGAGAAAATTAAAGCTATTGTTGATAAAATCCAACCAAATATAAAGTTTTCAATTTTAGGTAAGTGAGGAACAAATGTAATAACAATTAATCCTATAAGCTGTATTCCTAGTGCAATTAACGCTATTTTGACAGCTTCAATAATTCCAAAATCACTTGTTAGCATTTTATAAATCTTAAAAATGGCAAAAAATATTACTACTAAACCAACATTACAGGCAGTATAAATTAACGCCGCAGGAACTGTAGCAGGATTTATTTCATCAAACCCAAAATTAGTTAAGAACGGAAGATAAACAATAATAAAGCCAACAATTATATCAGCAAATATATATAAGTAATGAAAATAGTGACTAAATGATTTCTTCATATCTCGTATATTTTAGAAAATTAAAATATTATTTCAACAAAAACTTTATAAACTTAATAATTTTAGCTATTTTCAAAAATAAATTTGATATAAAATATTCACCAAAACATTTGTCTTTACTTTAATAAAAATTAAATTAATATCTTACATTGATATCATCGTCAATGCTTCCGTAATCATAAATTTTAGATCCAAAAGCTTTTCTTATTGACGAGGAAAATAATGACATAACATAAATTAAAGGATTAAAAAAACTGGTTAGTCGTACTTTTTTATTTAATCTTATTTTTTCATTAATAAGAATTTCTTTAGTGTTTGCAAAAGATGGGTCTTGTGGAGAATAAAATCCATCAAATCCTTTTTCTATTGCTTTATTTATGAATAAGCATAAATTATCTACAGAAATTGTAGATCTTTGATTATTTATATTGGGAACAAAAGGTATTTTTTCAGCAAATTTGAGTAGTTTCGGATAATTGCCTTTACAGCCATTTCCATAAACCATAGGTGCCCTAACAAAAACAACTTTTATACTGTCTTTTAATTGGCTAATATTTTGTTCGGCGAGAAGTTTGCTTTTACCATAATATGTTTTCGGATTTGGCTTTGTTGTTTTAGATATCTTATCGATTTTCCATAAATTAGTTTCATTACCAAATAATGCCATACTCGACATAAAAATAAACTGCTTAACACCAGCATTTTTTGCTTTTAAAAAAGAATTAACAGCAAGTTCATTATTAACTAAATTATATAAATTAAAATTAGATTTTTTTTCGTTTTTATGAACTATGGCAGCAAGATGAATAACAACATCTATATTATTATAGAATTCATCTTTAAGTTCCTTTCGTGCATCAATTGTTTTAAAAACATACTTTTTATTAAATAAATTAATAAAATAATTACCAATATAACTATTTGCACCAACAATCAATATTCTAACCATAAAATTTACTATATGTTATATAAAAGCTAATTACTTTGCAATATTTTCAACTAATTCTATGTACTTTTGTAAACATTGTTCCTTGTTATAAATTACACAGTTGTTTTTATATAAATTGTCAATAGATTCTTTTTGCTTATCAGACGATACTAATGACATTTCTTCGATATATGTGATACACGAGCAAATTTCATTGCTTTTAAACGCTTTTCCTAAGCCGTTATTGTGTATTTCGTTTGATACATCAACGTTGTCACCGACAAAGATAATTGGCCTTCCGTAAGCAGCATATGTGTAAAGTTTGCTCGGAAAGCATAATCCATTTAAATTCGAACATAAAGTAATTAAGTAACAATTAGAACTGGACATAATGGATTGCAATTGATCCCCGCTAACAAACGGATAAAGAAAGATGTTGCTATATTTATTGCTTTCTATGGTATCTTTAATTTTTTTATATTTTTTTCCTTGCCCTGCAATATTAAAAACAAAGCCCTTTTTATCTCCAAAATAATATATAAGTCTTAGAAGACTATCAATATCTTGACAAATACCTAGATTTCCAACATAAGAAATGCAAAAGTTATTAAAACTGGGGTAACATTTTTCAATTTTCTCTCCCCAATTTGGAATAACCAAAATGTTTTCTTTGTTAAATGAGCGTTTAGATGATATAAAATTCTTCATTTCATTAGATATGGCCACAACCTTATCAATTTTAGAAAAGATAATTTTATTGCATATTTTCATAAATAAAGTATAAATGGATGCTTTTTTAATTTGCTTTGTTGCAATGGCTATTTCAGGGTAAACATCATAACTAACAAATATAATTTTAAAACGCTTTTTTTTCTTTAATACGCTCGCAACAAGTGGCAAAATTGGTGGATTTGAATAAACAAATACAATATCAACAGAATTCATTTTTTTTAATTTTTTATAAACATTAAAACTAAATGAGATAAAATTTTTTATCCTCCCCCAGAATGTGTGGTCATTATATTTTTTTTGTATATGAAAAACTTTTATGCCGAATACATCTTCTTCAATTTTAGAATCATTTGAAAGGGCTTCAGTAATGCAAGATACGTTATGACCATTTTTTTTAAAACTTAAAGCTGTTTCATATGGAAGTCGTGCTGAAGAGAGATTAGAAGGATAAAAAAATTGACATAAAAAACAAATATTCATATTAATCTACTTTAATGATCCAGGAGGCTGATAGATGGTTCCATTTATTTTACACTCCAATAACTTTGTATCAACAACAAACCTATACCAATAGGCTTGCAGCCAGCAATAAGCCTTACCTGCTTTTCCATCTAAAAAGCCAAGTTTAATAATATATCTGTAAATGTAATACATTTTTGCACGGAAAAAATAGGGCATTTTATAGTAAAAACCATCTCTTAATTTTTGAGTCTTTTTTGCATTTTCATACAAATTGGTTTTGGTTTCGTTTAATCCATTTCTTTCATAAAAATCGATAACTTCTCTTGTTGCGTACCAATTATGTTTAGAAATGAAAGAATCTATACTTTTACAATCGTGATGCTCACAATAGTTTTTTAAAGTTATTGATTTACCATCTGATAAAATCACATGTTCTCCCATATATCTTTCTGAAAATCTACCATGGCCATATTTCCAAATAACTAAATTTAAAAATGGATAATTCCCAGCATGCTTTAACAACTTTCCTAAAAAAAATATTTTAAACTTCATTACGAATCCTGTAATATCATCGTTTGAATGCAGCTGAATATTATCTAAAATTTCTTTTTCTAAAGCAGGTGTAACAACCTCATCTGCATCAATTCTATAAACCCATTTGGTAGTAATTGAAGTATTATCTAGAGCCCAATTCTGTTGATGTGCATAGCTCACAAATTCATGAAAATAAATATCACAGTTATACTTCTTGGCAATGTCAATCGTTTTATCTGTACTTCCACTATCAACAACAACAATTCTTTCAGCAATATTTATTATTGATTTAATACAATTTTCAATATTGTTTTCTTCATTTTTAGTTAATATGATGCAGGTTATTCCAGTTTTCATTTAATGCTCCTCTCAATTGCATTTATTTGTGTTAACGCCATGTTTTTTATTGTAAATTCCTTTATACTGTTAAGACAATTATTTCTGAGTAATTTCATTTTACTAGGATTATAATTTTCGAATAAATTGAAAATATAATTAATATCGATTTTATCAAAGTCAACAACAAAGCCATTGTAATTATTTTTAATTAACTCTAAGGCCGCAATGCATTTGTTTGATGAAATAACTGGGCATCCATTTGATAATGCTTCATTAATAACCAAGCCCCAGGAATCATATGTAGTTGGATGAATAAAAAAGTCGGCACCTTGATAATATTTTTTTATTTGTTCAAAAGGTAAATAATCTTGGATGATAATATTTCTTAAATCGTGTGATTTAATGTATTCAGTATATTTTGTTTGTTCTTCTCCACCACCTATTAATATCAAATAATGTTTATTATCATTAGGCCAGTTTTTAATAAGCCAAAAATAATTTTTTAATGCAATAAATCTGCCTACACCCAAATAAATATAAGATTGTTTTTGAATATTAAACTTTAGTCTAAGGTAATCTTTAGAAACAGAATGGTTTACAGTTTTTAAAATATCATTAGATTCTAAGGTAGTAAAATTGTGAATAAATATTTTATCAGAGGGAACGTTTAAATCTACAAAATAGTTTTTTGCATAAACGCCACTTGCAAAACAGCCTGTAACATTATGCAAAAGAAATTTTTTTATAAGTCGAAAGAAAAGATTCTTCTTTTTAGTTAAGATCACTCCGTCACAGTTAATGAAATATGGGACTTTTTTTATCTTACAACGCAATATAGCCTTAATAGAATGTATGCTTGTAAAATCATAAAGTATTACAGCTTTGTAACATTCTATATTTCTCATACATCGCTTAAAAATTTTTAAATATTTTTTATTGTTAAGAACATTAGAACAGTCTAAAAACCAATCTTTATTTCTACCATAATCAGAATCTCTTTCGTAGAAAATATCAAGAGAATATTTGCTCTTAAAATAATCAAAAATTTTTGACCTATAAGGAGCAGCAAATACTGAAATAATTAAAAGTTTATTCATATTTTTCAATTCTTTTTAAGAAATCATCAACATTGGGATTATCTTTTAAAACGACCATTAATTTACGTTCGTCAAAAGTCCACCATTGTGATTTTATCAATCTTTCAATTGTAAGTTTATCAAATCTATCCTTAATTTTTCTTGCAGGACAACCACAAACGATTTCATAAGGCCCAACGTTTTTAGTGACAACAGCATGTGCGCCAATAATAGCTCCATCGCCTATGGAAATTCCAGGTTTTATAAAAACCTTTTCTCCAATCCAAACATCATTTCCAATTATTACTTTTTTAGATAAATTTCTCTTTAACGTTGAAAAATTTTTTTTAAAAATATTTTTACCTTCAAAGAAAATTGGGGATGTAGAAAATTGATTTATACAATGGTCTCCCCCTCCAATGCTGCAAAAAGAAGCAATAGAACAGTAAGATCCAATTTGAACGTCACACATAGAATTAAAATTTCCTAAATATGAGTATTTCCCAATGTTGACATTTATAAGATTTGACCTATGTCCAATTTTAGAATGTTTGCCAATTTTACAATTTAATAATGCTGATGGTTGTATTAAAAACAGAAACTTAACAAATAAATATTTTAAGGTTATCATATTTTAATTTTCCTTCTTTCATTATATCGGACTTTGTTTATGCTGTCATTTAGTTCACAATCATTGATTAAACATATAGATTGTTTTTTTGTTTTAAACATAACTATCAAAGATAATATAAAATAGATCAGCAACAACAAACACGAAACAATCAACATTGGTAGAGAAAAACCATAAATCAGAAAGAAAACTAGAACATATAAAGCAAAAAGAAGCATACAAAGAATTTTGTTAGTAAAATATCTTGAGGATCGATAGCAAAAAGATATTAAGAATACAAAAACATATAGAATAAGGAAAATCCATCCTCCTAAAATTCTTGCATTTTGATTAAATTGTTCTTTTGAAAATTTATTAGTTGTTATCGACAAATCTAAAACGATAGAACGATCTGTTTTGCTGGAAAAAGTTAATTTTAAAGTACCATTAACTATTGCAATTGCGGAAATTTCATCTGAACAAAGACCGTTTTTATTATGCCAAGCTCTAAAATTATAATCATTGTTTGTTAGCACTATATCTTTATCTGTAATTGGCCGTGAATAACCATTTTCATATACAGCATCTATTTTTAGTTTTTCAAAGTGACCAACTTGCCACCACGTTGAGCCGGAATATCTAAATTTAATTAATTTATTCGGAATTACATTTAAGTCAATCGATTTAAAAACGCTTTGATTGTTACATGATTTAATTATGAAATTAGTTGTTCCACTACCAAGAAATGTAATTTTATTGTCGACATAATTAAAATTTAAATGGTTTGAGATGAGTTGGATTCCTTTGTCGGATACGCCTTCATTAAATAAACATTCTAGTTCATAAGGCGTATTTTCGTATATGGTATTTGGTAAATTACAATCAATAGAGACGACTTTTTGAGCCGTATGATTGTCAACATTTATGAGTAATTTATTAGATTTGTTTTGCATTTTATTATTGATGTTCATCCAAATATTTGCCTGACCAGATGATAGGTATGTCAATTTACCATTACTGTCAACGTGAACTATTTCAGGATCAGAACTAGTGAAAGTTATAAGATTTTTGCAAGGGACTTTATCTATATCGTAAAAAATTTGATCGGTGTTTCCGATTAAAAACGGTGTATTTCTTTCAAGTTTGATTTCAATATTACCAAAATCATAGTCTTCAGGCCTTACAATACTAATTAATTTTTTTCCATATATACTTGTTATTTTTGCGGACGTAGAAACAATTGTTAAAGCTGTAGATGGCGATTTGGCTTGAGCCACTCCAGTTGTCTTATCAATTGTTAAAATATCAGGAGCGCCCCAACAGTCCCATCTAACACATTTATCGGTTGCATTTAAAGGATAAACATTAGCTTCATACTTTATTTTTTGTCCAACACACATTACATCGGGACCAATAATATTTACTTCTTCTACAGGAGCATATTGTATTGATGCCGATTGTGCAGGAAGGAGGCCATAAACAGTTGAAGATAATGATGTAAAAACAGGAGTAATCGATGTAAAAATAATTAGAGTTGCTGAAGAGAAAATAATTAGTCCATATGTAAAACTTTTTAAAGATATTTTTTTTGAACCACTATATGAAATACTATTCGTTAAATATACAATCTTATTATTAGTGACTATTGGATCAATATAATTTATGCTTAGAACACACCAAAAGATAAATGTTTCAGCACCAGGTCCAAAGGGGATTAATCCTTCAAATAACGAACAAAAACCAAACATAACAATAAAAATAATGCTCAATCTGCTAATAAAGTGTTTCTTTTCGTGGTACACAAGCACGTTCCTAAATAAATAAAACGGTATGATTAGTATTGGTAGTAAACAAATAGTCCCAATAATTCCATAATTAACAAAAACCAATAAAGGCATGCAATCAAAATAAGTAGAGCACGTTCCTAAAAATAAATTATCTTTGACAAGAACAATACGTTGTGCAATTATTTCAAAACGCCCTGAAAATAAATCTGAATATGTTGGATTAGACTTTCCATTAAATAATATATTATTTAATATATGTTCTCTCAAAAATGGAACTGTAAGAATTAGTATTCCAAAAACCATAATAGATGATAAAAGAATAATAAAAGCAGTATTACTTTTATATTGAAATCTAAACAAAATAATAAATACAATGATTCCGGCAATAATTGCGGTCCTACACTTCATAAGACATATCATTACAAAAAGAAATAAATAAATGATAAGTCTAATCAACAGATATTTAACCCCATTTTTGTTAAACAAAAAATATGAAAAAATGATTCCAATAAGCAAAATAGGTCCGGTTGAATTTTTAGAAGAATAAGCATATACAGAACTAGAAATATCTGCGCCTCTAAGAACAGAAAAATATACAATTACAGCAAGCAACAAACATGAAGCTAAATAACAAAACATCAAAAATTTTAATTGCTTAGCGTTTACATTTGTCGAATATGTCCAAAAAAGTAATAACATAAATAACGACAAAAATATCGATGTCGTCAATGAAGACCCATTAAATGCAGGAAGGCCAGTTGAAAAAGCAATAAGCAAATAGAGTAAAAATGGCAAAGAAAGTACAACAACCTTTATAAGCCTATTAATAAAAGTTCTATAGTCAAATAAAATTAAAAAAACTAAGACAACAATCCAAAGCAAATCACCAAATTTGTTTATATTATGTGAAGCGAAAATAGGTGTTTGTAAAAAAACAGTCAAAACGACTGTGATTAGCATTAAGAAAAAAACTATATTCCATAAAATTTTCTTATATTTTGAAAATGAAAAATAATTTTTAGGTTTAATAGCTGAAAATATATATATAAATTTGTCTTTAACATTAGAAATTAATTTCATTTATATTTGTCCCAGTTAGTTTATCTTTAATAACACCACATTCATCTTTAAATGGATGAACCATAATTTCAATATTATCTTTTAGATTATAACAAATTTTTAAAGAATTATTAGATGAATCTGCAAAATATTTGAACGAATATGGGAAATTACTTCTAATATAAGTATTTATTAAAGTTTTATAAATATTTTTTAAAAAATTGCTAGAATCGATGTTTTTTGATATTCTGAGCCTTTTAAAATTATATTTTTTTGCTAATTTGACAACAATTTGCAAAATTCCAAAACATGTATGTATGTGATGATGTGAATCTAAAAAGTTGCTAGTAGGAAAGTACTTTCTAAATAAAAGCATTTGTGATTCAATTTCTTTTTGCAAATCGTTTTTATCTTTTTTACTAAGATAAAAAAATCCTTTAATACCTCTAAGATTGGGATTATTGTAAAAATGTCCGTTAATAACAAATTTTTTGTTATTTTTTATAGAATCAGATAAAGGTTTAAATTCAGTCAAACACAAATGAAGTCCAACTTTATTTTTGTCAAAATCAATAATTTTTAATGAATTATAAAAATAAGGGGCATTCACCATAATGGTTGTAGTCTGAATAATATTATTATTTATAAGCTGATTAATAACCACAGAATCAGCTTCAGAATATCCAAAGTCATCTGCATTAATTAGTTTCATTTCGTTTAACCTTTCTAAAGAGTTTAGAAAACAAATAGTCAAAATCATCAATTTTTAAAGATTTTAATGAAATCATATAAATTACAATAGCAATTACTGCTCCAACTATAAGCGAAATAAAGTATGGCATATTTTGATTTGTGTACTCAAATATTTTAGAGCCACACAAGCAAGATAAAAATCCTGTTAAACTACAAATAAAAAACTTATATAATAGTTTTCGATTAATAATTGGAAAGAATTTTCTACTAAATGTAATTATTAAAAATATAGTAGAAAGAATGGCAGAAATTGACGTTGCAAGAGCAATACCATAAACACCCATAATAGAGGCAAGCCAAAAATTTAAACCTATATTAATCCCGATAGTAACAATTGAATTTATTGCTGGTATTAATGTTTTTTTATAAGAGTAGTACATTTTCACAATAATATCTCTGGTAGCGGTAAAAAATATCCCAATTGCATACCATTTTAGACACGAAGATGTTTGAATTAATGAATTTTCATCGAAAGATCCTCTATAAAAAAGAATTTTAATGATTGGTTCGCTAAAATATATTATTCCGAAAGTAACAGGAATCATAATTGCACAAACCAAACCAAACATTTTATTAGTTTGATTTTTTAATTGGTCAATGTTGTTATCGATAATCAACTTGGTAAATTCAACAAAAATTACACTCAATAGGCTTGTTATAATTAATTCTTGTACAGAAACATTAACTAGCGAGGAATAATTTAAAATCGAAACACCACCAACACCAGTAGATGAGGCAATAGATTTATCAACCATATGATTAATTTGTGCAGCACAAGAACCAATCAAAACAGGAATTGCAGCAATTACTGATGATTTTAATAATTTACCGCATTTTGTCGGCTTTGCTATTTTGAATTTTTCTTTGCGCAAAATTGGTATTAACAAAATAAGTTCAGATGCATAGGCAAGAAGAATTCCAAAACCCAACACAATATAATTGAATTTTGTACTTAAAAAGATAGCAATAATGAGGATGATATTTAAAGGTAGGCTAATGATTGCAGATAAAATATAATGTTTTCTAACTTGTATGAACGAAACAAAAATATTAGATAGCAACATAAAGAAAATTGATGAACAACCAACTAATAAAATATCTTTGCAAATTAAAGAAGTTTCCGCATCAAAACCATTAGCAAAAATTGATATGATAAAATTCGGGAATACGAGTATAACAATAACAATTACTGCACAAATTATTAGACCAATTATACAAAATGCAGTTAGGAAGGAAAATGCTCGATCTCTACCTTCTTTTTTTTCTGTTTCCATGAATGCAGGAATAAAAGTGGTACTAGCAGCTTTCCCTAGCGCAGAAAACAAAACAGATGGTATCGAAAACGCAATTATAAAAGCATCAGCTATATTAGATGTGCCATAGCAATATGCAAGAACGCTCTCTCTTACAAAACCAATAAGTTTTACGCCTATAACAATTAACGTCATTATAAGCATTGTTCTAAAAATATTTGATCCAGCGACTTTTTTAATCATAATTTTATTTCTATAATTCCGTGGGTGGGTTGTCTTTTTTCTACTGGTGGTAGTTTCATAAAATCACCGTATCTATTTTCTAAAAGAATTTTATAATCTTTAGGACATTTAAAATTAACACCATTAAAAGATATATCTTGTGTATCTATATATAGGGATAATGGCTCGGCAGGTTTTCTTTTGCCGGGATGGCAAAGCTTTCTTACTAGATTTGTTTGTTTTTTGTTCTTTAACATTAAAATATGATTTGCATAGCCATTAATCCACGACAACGGAAACAAAGAAAACCCAAATGTTATAATTTTTTTATATAATGGTTGGCATTTATAATGCGTTTTGGTCCATCTAACATTACGTATGAAAGATATCATTTTAGCTTGAATATTAGAAGAATGTTTCGTCACATTATCAATTGGGAAAACATCAACATACACACCGTCTCTCACATTCAATCCAACCATACAAGGTTCTGTATATTTTGTGTTATTCAGCTTTATTTTCAAAAAATCAAATGGATATTTTTTATCTGTAGTATTATCCTGCAAGAAAAAGTCTTTGCCGAGATCTTTAAAACAGGCATTTCTAAATTTTTCATAATTATCGCGAGTCATCGCAATATCAAAATCATCATCCCATGGTATAAAACCACCATGTCGAACAGCACCTAACAATGTTCCTGCATCCAAAACATATTGAATGTTGTGCAAATCACAAATTCGTTTAATCTCAAGGGCGATATCAAATATTCTCTTTTGAATTATTTCACAACTAATATCATTTACATAATAATTATCCATAATAATCCTCAAATCCAAACTTTCTTTTTCGTTAGTTTGTTATAATATTACTAATTTATAATTAGTTAAGCAATAATATAATAATTGAATACGTAGAACAAAAAGAAAAGGTTGATATTATAAGTTTTCGTTAAAAATATAATGATTTATTATTTGGATTGGCATTTTTTTATTAATTCAGTAGAAGATATGCCATCAGTATGTTTTAGGAAAACAACATCAACATTAACGCTTTTAAATTTGTCGATTAAATCATTATACATGTCGGAGTTTTTCCAATCATCGCCATGAAACAAAACATCAAATTTTAATTTTTCCCACATTTGGAATTTATCCATGTTTTGTTGTGGAACCACTTCATCCACATACTTAATAGATTTAACAATTTCTGCTCTATCCTTGAATGTAATAATAGGCGTTTTTCCTTTGTAATTCATAACATTTTCATCTGTAGAAACACCCACAATTAAGTAATCACACATTTTTTTTGCTTGCTTCAACAAATTTAAATGTCCTATATGGAACATGTCAAATACACCAGTAGTATAACCAATTTTATATTTCTTTTTCATTTGTAATAATCCGTAATGAATATTATCTCACTCATTTTATATTTTCAATAAAATTTCACTTATACGTGAATAATAAATTACGAAATATCAAACAATGCAGTTTTTAAAGTGCTAATAATTTCCATATGATGTTAAGAACAAGAGTTACATATAAAAGCAGTTAGATCTTTTTCTACAATCTAATACAATTAATATTTAATAACGATTACAAAATATATTTATTAACAACATCAATGAATAATTCATCCCTGTTTTTAAATATAGGTGATTGTTCGTTGTTATAAAAATTAAGATAGGCGGACGCTTCATTAAAATCATATGTACTTTGCCATCTTTGTATATGCATTTTATATAATTCTAAAAACGTTTTTGAAATTTCATTTATTTCATCTATAAACATATTAGCTAAATGCATGTCTCTATATTCAATTGCTTTTGTATAAAGGGAATTTCTAAACTTATCATTTTTTATCATAGATGAAAATAACAAATCGTTATACCAATTATACTTATAATCTGGGTCTAAAACATTTTGGTTAGTTAATTTATTTCCAACACACGAATCTAAATCATATAATACAAATCTAAATTTTTGATCATAAAATTCTTTCTTTTTACTTTTTGTTGTCAGCCACATTACATTGTTGTTGTTGTTTCCGATAAAATCTTGAGCGTTGATATATGCACAGTAAGAAATGTAGTCAACATATGAATCAATGTCAATATACTTATCAATGAAATAATTGTAGTTGCTGTCGATTGCCAAACTATTGTTGGTTAAATAATTAATCATTTCATCATATATTTGTTGGGCTTTTTCAGTATTGTCTCCATCGTCTATCTGATTATTTTTAAAAACAACAATATCATCTTTATCCACACCATAATGGCTTTCAATATATTCTGATGAAACTTTTTCTCTTAAATAATATGCACCCCAAAATTCGCCATTATAATAAGCAAAGCATTCACGATGTCCAGAAGTTGCAACCTTTAAATTCAACTTTCTCGCTACATCTTGACAAATAATATCGTTACAAAGAAATTGTGTCTCAAAATTATTTCCCCTATTCCAAATCCTAAAACGCTTAAAGTTTTCAATTTTTTTATTTTCATAATTTCTAGCGGTACCGTTGAATAAATCTAATTTGATAGCTGACTGTTTTTCGCCATACTCATTCTTTTTAAAATTTAAATTAAGTGTTTTTTGCGGATACCCCCTTGTATAATTGCCTCCTATTTTAATTTGAGAATTAACTTCGAATTCTTGCTCTTTCCCATCATTAAAATATATATTTGCCCTTTCTTCGTTTTCAGATTTGAAACAATTATATAAACCATTTCCAAATCCAGTCTTGTCATCATCTGCATCATTTATCCATTTTTGATCTGGCATGTTTACAAAAATAACAGGATTATTTCTTAATGTTTCATTTTTTGTAACTAAATAATTTAACGTGGTTTTATATATTTCTTTCCCTTGATAATACAATTTTAAATTAACAACATTAGAATGTGATATGTGTGGATAATTGCCTGTATTAATAACTTTATCAATGTATCCTTGTGATTTTGCACTTGAAAAGTTATATTCGCCAATCACTTTATTTGTAAGTATATAATCACTATTGGAAAAATTTGTATCTTCTCTTATTTCAATAGGAGTTAAAAAACTTGATGAATCTTCACTTACTTCAGAACAATCGAGTGAATATTTGATTTTTATATCCTTATTTGTATTCACTTTAAACGATAAATCAAAAGAATTGTAATAAACACCTGGCTTATGAGAAATAGTTAAATTAAATCCATCTAATTCCACTGTTTTACTATGATTAATTTTTGATACAATCGGCTTAACATAGTACCCTCCTTCAATCATTGTTGTTGGATATGAATATTCATTTCCGTTTTTGTTTAATTCATCCACATTAATAATCGTTTCATTTAAAACAATAGCTGATAGTTCATAATCATCTATATATTCGGTTTTAATAGAAAAAGTAAAAGTTATGAATTCTCCTACCAAAAAACTTCCTTTCTTAGGAAGATATGAAACATTAATTTTATCGTTGTATTCAATAAAATTTGACCAAGTAGTATTTCCATCCGATCCAACTGCTTTCACATTGCTATCAACTCCATTAATAAACCAATTACCATTTTCGCCTATATAAATTTCTGGAGTTATTCCATCTTTTCCAGGTACACCTTGAATTCCTTGTGCGCCCTGTTGCCCATTAGTTACAGTAAATATACTAGTCGTGTTGTCAGAATAAACAATAGTATAAGTATCTGTTAGACCATCTGTTTGTGTTTTGGTTATAGAAACGATTGATTTACCATCTTGACCTGCTGGACCTTGGGGGCCTTGTTCTCCTTGGGGACCTTGTGCGCCTGTATCTCCTTTAGGGCCTTGGGCTATAAATTCTGTTTTTTCTCCATCAATATACCAATAACCATCATTTCCTATTGTAACAATTGGTGAATGACCATCTGCACCATCTTTGCCATCAGCTCCAGGTTTGCCATCTTGGCCATTTATACCATTAGAACCATTAGCACCATTAGTTACTGTAAAACTATCAAATGTTCCATTCGAATAACTAATTGTGTATGTGTCGACGAGTCCATCTGATGAAGTTTTTTCTATAGAAACTACAGAAACACCATCTCTACCATCTTGACCTGCTGGACCTTGGGGGCCAACTTCACCTTGAATTCCTTGAGGGCCACGTGTGTTACAACCAGTAACAACAAAAACCATTAAAAGAAGAAATAATATCCTATTTTTCATAATAAATACCTCTTTTGGTATTATATTAAATTTCTATGAAAATAAAACTGGTTTCCTTATAAACAAATAAAAAATATTAAATTATAAAATTAATAGATCAAATAAAAAATGAAAAAAGCCCCAGCAAAAGGGACTTATTTTAATTGAATTTGATGTTTATTTCTTTTCAAATTCTGCATCTACAACAGAATCATCATTGTTCTTTCTTGCTTCTTTAAGTTGGGCAAGGCGAGCAGCTCTTCTTTGTTCTTTTTCATATGCACGATCTTTAGTTTTAGCGACTGCACATAAAATAATAACTGCAAATAAAGTAGCAATAGCAAGGATAATTAATCCCCAACCAAAGAAGTCTAAACCAAATGTAGATTTGAAGTTTATATTAGCCTGATATAAGGAATCTGAATAAGGAAGGTTTTCTCCTATTAAACCAATAATGATATATGTAATACCCCATATGCCCACTAATAGGCTAACAACATAGCAAACAAGTTCAGGAATGGATAATGGTAATTTCTTATTTTGCTTTTTATTATCTAATTCATTCTTATTCATCTTTAGATTTTCTCCTTTGTGATTCTTATATCCTTATTATTATATATAAATATATTAATAGGTAATATCAATTTATGTATTTATATAACAATAATCTAATTCTAATAAAGCCTTCTCTAATTAACTAACTTACTATATTAAGCTTGTGGATTAGAGGCTTTATTAGAATTTTCTCTTATTTGTTTTAACATTTCATCTAATTTCTTTTGGAATAGTTTTTGCCATTCTGGTTGTACTACTCTAAAGGAACTATTTAATGAGTCTATTACTTCTTTAAATAGATCTGGGAAGAGTTTGTTATCTCTTCTTTCTCTACGGCCTTCGGTCATCTCAATCAACTTGATAGTATTATCTAATACATCAAGTGTAGCATTGTCGATAAAATGAGCACGACTTCTAATATTACGAATTATATTAGCGTATTTAGATATTTCATTTTGAACAATGTAATTTGATTGAGGAGTTGGTTTGCCTTGGCTCTCTCCCATTACTTTTTGGAATTCAGCGAATGATTTTTGGAAATCCTGAATCAAAAGAATGGTAGAGAATAAACGATAATATCTATCATCAATCACTAATAATTGTTCTATTTCAGGATCTGATTCATTTTTTTGTTTCGCTAATGAGAGATGGAAAAATAAGATATCTCTTAATTGTTCCATAACATCATTAACGTGCTCATAAATTCTTAAATGTTGAGTGTGATCTACTCTTATTTTTCCATCTCCTGTTTTAGAAATAACAGCACTATTATCGTTATATAGATCTTCTGCTAAATCTTTTAATTTATCTTGTAATTCTTTAGTCTTTTCTTGATTAGCAGCAAAAAATCTACCTAATGGGGTATCACTTTCTAAGCCCTTATAAATAACGGCTTTACGTTGTTCATAGACTTTTACATCATGTTCTCTTGGTAATACATATTCAAGAGTGTCTCTAACGTGAGCTAAGAAGTGGGTGATGTCGAAAATGTATTGATTAATGTTATTCATATTATTTATTTTCTTCTCCTTTCAATACAAATTTTTCTAGCTTGTAAACTCTACTAATTACATGCTTAGCGCGTTTCTTCACGCTCGGATAGGAATGAGCCATGCAGTAACTATTTTCATAGAAGTTGTCAAACATCGTAAAGTCATTACCGGAATCTCCTACCACATATACATCTTTTTTATTTATATGTAGGTAGTCACAATAATAAGTTAATCCAGCTCCTTTATTACAGTTAGGAGGAGTGATCTCGTTTACGATATCAGTCCATGAACTAGTAATATTAGAAAACTGTTTATTTATTTTATCATTAATCTCCTCACTTATTTTAGACTTATTTTTCATAAGTCCAAAGAAAATAAGCAATTTATATATTTCTCCATGTTCTAATTCTTCATCAAACTGTTTATTTCCCATATTGTAATGTTCTCTATAACAGAACTGGAATATCCAATATATTTTATACATTAATAAGAAGAACCAATTTACTTTGACATTCTTAATAAAGCATGGATATTGTTTGCTAGTCATTAATATCGCTTTAGGATGACATTTAGTTTCAATAAAGTCCACTATTTCTTTTAGATCTTTATTATTCATCTTTTCGTTTCTTATCATCTTCCCATTAGCGTATATTTGAGTGCTTGTGCAGTTAATAACATCTACTGGTCTATCTATTTCTTTTTCTAGTCTATTCGTATATTCATGACTTCGTGAAGTTACTAAAACAACTTTGTTACCACTATCAATCCATTTTCTTAGAAATTTAATATTTCTTCTAGATATGCAGTGTCTATATCCACGAGGATAGAATAATGTCCCATCTAAATCTGTTGCTAAATATTTTATCGACATAACGTTGATATTATACACATAGACACGCGCATATCAAATAAATATAGCTATTAATACTATTTTTCTAGAAATAAACGTATTGAATATTCATTAATCTAAGATTTCATTATGAAACAAATTTATAAGTTAGTAAAAGCTACCTTGCCTAGGAATTCCTAACCTTTAAACATTTAGCGTAGGAGGGGGTAGTTCAATCCGCCTATATTTTATCCAAAATAATAAAAGGCCGTACCAAAATGGCAAGGCCTTTATTAACAAATTCGAATAAAATACGGCTTATTTGATAGGGTTTTCAGCCTGAATGACTCCATATCCTCCATCATTTCTTATATAGACAGTTGAGATACGATCATCTTCTTCATCTAGATACATGAAGAATGGGTGACCTAAAGCTTCCATTCTGGTAATAGCTTCTTCAATACTCATTGCTTCTAAGTAATATGATTTAGTTCTCACTACGACATCATTCTCAGATTCTTTTTCTTCTTCTTCAATATTTTCAAAGTCAATAGCTTTACCTAAAGATAATTTAGATTTGCTTCTATCCATACGTGTCTTAATTTTACGCATCTGTCCTTCTAATTTATCGATTGCTAAATCAATAGCAGCGTATAAATCAGAATCTTCTACTTCTGCTCTTAAAGTCATTGATGGTAAAAAGATTGTCACTTCAACTTTTTGAGTCAAGTTATGAGCACTGACAACTGCTCGACATTCTACTTCTTCATTAATCAAGAAGTATTTGTCCATTCTCCTTAATTTAGTTTGAATGGCCGAAGAGATCCCATCTGTCACTTCGATGTTTTTTCCGATAATTTGGTATTTCATGATAAATATGTCTCCTTTCCAAATTTTTATCTAGAATAGGTCTACACCTTTATTATAAATAAATATTTTATATAGTGGTAGAAAAAGCGTTGCGATTTTTTAAAACTTCCGCAACGCTTTATATCAAATATTTATTTTATATATTTTTAATAAGTTTCTTTATTTCTTCGACCTTATCTAACTTTTCCCAAGGCAAAGAAATATCACTTCTCCCGACATGACCATAATTAGTGATGTCTTGGTATCTAAATGATGGTTTCTTTAACGAGAAGTTTTGGATTATCATCCCTGGTCTAGTATCAAACACTTTATTTATGACTGTTAATATTTGTTCATCGCTATATTTACTGGAATGATATGTCTTTATTCCTATAGATATAGGGCGAGAAACTCCTATCGCATAGGCTAGTTGCACTTGGAGACGATCCGCCACTCCTGCGGCCACAAGATTTTTAGCGATGTATCTAGCCATATATGCTCCACTACGATCGACTTTAGATGGATCTTTTCCAGAAAAGGCTCCCCCACCATGTTCTGCTGAACCCCCATAGGTGTCTACAATAATTTTACGGCCAGTTAAGCCAGTATCGCCCGCTGTTCCACCTAAAACGAATCTTCCTGTTGGATTAATTAACACTTTAAAGTCGGTGTTTAAATTAAATTTTTGTGCAACTTTCTTCATGATATTCTCTTCGACATACTTTTTAAACTCTTCGAAGTTGATATCTGGATCATGCTGGATTGACATAAGAATAGTATCAATCTTTAAATTATTAGGATTTGTATAATCAATTGTCACTTGGCTCTTCATATCAGGTCTAGCGCCTATAAAGGCTCCATCATGTCTGAGAGACGTTGCTTCTCTTACCAGTTCATGAGCAATAGCGATAGGTAGAGGCATATAATTATTAGTATCATTACTAGCGTAGCCGAACATCATACCTTGATCACCAGCTCCTAAATCTTCAGGTTTAGTTTGATTTACACCTCTATTTATATCAGGAGATTGCTGTTTGATTTTATCATCGACCACAACAGTGTGATAATCACATATTAGTTCTTCTTTGTCATATCCTATTTCTTTTAAAACATCTTTTACTATTTTAGTGACGTCGATCTTACTTTTGGAAGTAATCTCTCCTGCCACTAAAAAATAATTATTTGTCCCCAATACTTCACAGGCAACATGAGAATCTGGATCATTTTTTAAGCACTCATCCAGAACAGCGTCCGCGATGCGATCGCACACTTTATCTGGATGACCTTCACTGACGGATTCACTTGAGAATAAAATTTTTTCTTTTTCCATAAACTGCTCCATTATCAATAAAAAACTTCCCCCAGAAGTGGGAGAAGTATTTAATTTATCTTCTCAACTTATCGTTCAAAGTTCTGGGACTTTGCTAGAGAAAGCACTTACTCATTACTGAGAGTTGCTACCGATATTTTTCGTCTCTGTTTATCGGTTCTTGATAAGCTCATTTATTTTATAGCTACTTGCATAGCAAATCAATACGATTCATTAAATATTAATGATATCGATGTATCAAAAATAATTTTTTTAAAAATTTTTAAGTAATTTTAATAAAAATTCGATTTTTTGTCGAACTATATATATGGGAGGCTTAGAAAATATGCCTTCTTGTAAGGGACGATTCCTCATCTGTTTGTATAAGAAGGAGCGTTATGCTAGAAGTTGTCTTAGCAATTCTCTCGTTAACGATCCTAATTGTGGTTTTGAAAAACTAAATTAGTTTAGACATCTCGATTGTCTAAAGGCCTAAAAAAAGAGAGGTGCGCCATGGTTAGCGCCTCTCCAAAACCACTGCATATTATTATACAAACAGTATCGGGATGAGTCAATCGTCCTTTCAATGATTACTCAAAAAAATGCAAACTTTTCTGCAAAACAAAACTTTTTTAAAAATTTTTAACTTATTTTAATAAACACGATTGTCTAAAGGATTAAAAAAAGAGAGGTGCGCCATGGTTAGCGCCTCTCGAAAACCACTATTATTATTATACAAACAGTATCGGGATGAGTCAATCGTCCTCTCATTGATTGCTCAAAAAAATACAAAATTTTCAGCAAAACAAAGCTTTTTTTAAAAATTTTCAAGTAATTTTAATAAAAATTCGATTTTTTGTCGAACTATATATATGGGAGGCTTAGAAAATATGCCTTCTTGTAAGGGACGATTCCTCATCTGTTTGTATAAGAAGGAGCGTTATGCTAGAAGTTGTCTTAGCAATTCTCTCGTTAACGATCCTAATTGTGGTTTTGAAAAACTAAATTAGTTTAGACATCTCGATTGTCTAAAGGCCTTAAAAAAAGAGAGGTGCGCCATGGTTAGCGCCTCTCCAAACACACAATATTATTATACAAACAGTATCGGGATGAGTCAATCGTCCTTTCAAGGCTGAAGTGGCAATTAAAGGAGTAAAGAAGCAGCTCCGACAATGCCTGATTGATATCCAAGTTCGGCAATTTTAATAACAAGTGACGGAGAATACGGATATCCGAAGTCTTGTAGTTTGCAGTAATTTAAGACCTTGTCTGTGAGGTAGCTACCTTCTTTTGCAATACCACCCGAAAGAACAACACATTCTGGTCTTAATGCGTTACAGATATTTAAGATACCCTCACTTAAATATTTGACATATTGATCAACTACTTCATTAGCAGCTTTATCACCTTTTTTCGCCGCCATAAAAGCAACTCTGCCATCAACTTTACCTAGTTCATTACTTATTTGATGCATCAATGAATCTGGGCATATAGACATTTTCTCTTTTGTTTGTCTTATTAAAGCAGTAGCAGAAGCATACATCTCAAAACAGCCTCTTCTTCCACATGAACAGCTAAGTCCATCAAGCACTAAAGTTGTGTGGCCTAATTCTGCTCCTTTTCCAAGATAACCTTCGAAAAGTTTACCATCTATTACGATGCCACTACCGACGCCTGTTCCAAGAGTAATCATAACCATATTTTTAAACTCTTTCCCCGCACCAAATCTTGCTTCTCCAAGAGCGGCAGCATTTGCATCATTTGTGATTTTTATTGGAGTTTTGTATCGTTTTTTGAACAAATCTACAATTTTTAGATCTTCCCATTTTAAATTATTTGAAAAAGTAACAATACCCTTTTCAGTATCTAATGAACCAGGAATTCCCATGCCAATGCCATCTAATGATTCGCCATTTAAATTTGCTTGTAAATACTTATCTATAACATCAAGTAATTCTTCAATTGTTTCTTCTTGAGATAAGTTTGGATTTATTGGCATAACAAAATTTTCTTTGCATTCACCAAGAGAATTAACCAAGCTTCCTTTTATAGAAGTTCCACCGATATCAATACCTAAAACTGGCATATTAATACAAACCTTCTTTATATTCACCTTTGTCAGTCAGTTTCTTTAAAGCACTAACAACGGCTGGTTTGTCTTCTTTGTAAGTGACGCCAAACCACACGCTGGGTGAAGTTAATAGTTTCATGGATGCTTTATTTTCTTTAACTAATTCATCCACCACTGTTGGAATTAAAAATTCACTTTTTGGAACATTGATATTCTCTTTTAACCACAAAGGGAATTTGATTTCTAATTTATTAATTAAATCTTTATTGAAAGCAAACAAATTCATGCTTACTAAATCATCTTCTTTGATTTTAAATGGTTTGCCATATTTTTCTTCTAAAGGTGAGGCAATAATTTCACCATTAACTCTTTCGATTGAAGATTCAACTAAATGGGTTAAATAACCTTTTTCATCTCCGAAACAAACTCCACGTTTAACAGAGCCATTTTCAGTCATTGTGTTTTTAACTTTAAAAGCTACATTAGCATATTTACCAGCGCTATTTGATGGTAAAGATTTTAAATAATCAAATGCGATTTGATATGTTTCTTTCCCATAGAAGTCGTCGCCATTAATAATAATGAAATCTTCTTTGATTAAGTCACGAGCCGCATATATAGCATGCGCTGTTCCCCAAGGCTTCTCCCTATCTTTTGGACATGTAAATCCAGAAGGTAAATCATTGAGATCCTGGAAGGCATAATCTACTTTGATAATTTTGCTAACTCTAGCGCCTATAGAATCTCTAAATTCTTCATAAAATTCTTTCTTAATTATGAAAATAACACTATCAAATCCCGCACGTTTTGCATCATAAACGGAAAAATCTAACAAAAAATTTCCGTAATTATCCATAGGCTCCATCTGCTTTAATCCGCCAAATCGTGAGCCCATTCCGGCGGCAAGAACAACTAATTGCATATTAATTTCTTCTCCTTCTAAATTTTATAAGCAAAGCTGACGTCGACATGTCCGTCATCGCCTTTTTGGCCAACTATATTGCTTCCTTTAAATTCAATTTTGTTTCTGTCAA
Organism: Bacilli bacterium; assembly: GCA_024408095.1. Lineage (GTDB taxonomy): Bacteria > Bacillota_I > Bacilli_A > RFN20 > CAG-826 > JAKSVI01. Next base: position 10,408 of record JAKSVI010000005.1, on the reverse strand, counting down.
CAATGCTCAAACCGGCTTGTTTTAAGGCGGCTTCAATACCTTGAATATAATTAACTATGATTGCAAAATTATCACCATCTGTATCAACAGAAATTGTACCGTCAAGAATTGTGCCACTTATGAAAGCATCGTGAACGAATTTTTTAACAGTATTCATTAAATGTTTTGTTGATTTTATCTCTCCATAATCAATTTCTTTGATATTAAATCTAAGTTGGAACTGATCATTGCTAGTTTCTAATTCTGAAATACATGACATGGTCGTTCTAAAACCATTGATGTTTAATTTAATAACTATGTAAAGATGAGAGTTGTAAATATCTACATAAGCATTATCAATTGCTATGTAATTAATTTTGTAATCTCCCTTTTTATCTTTATATTTAAATAAGAATGCTTCACCCATAATGGCAGAAGCTCTAATGAATTTGTTAAATATGCTCTCTGCCAAGGAACCACTACCAGTAATCCCAGTTTGAGGTGTGCCACTTATTTTTGTAGAATTAACGATGGCTTTTTCAAAGAATTTTGGATCTTTTTTAACATCTTCAATGCCTTCAATGGCGTTTTGATATTTACTTTCAAAATATGCTTTACAAGCATTGTGATCAGGTGACAAAGAACCATCTTTTAAATCAGATTTCATTTGAGCAACAATGTCATCGATAGTTATGCCGTCTTTAAGGGTGATGAAATCCCAAAAAGGATTAACATAACTATTTGTTTCAATCTTACTCAAATCCATATCAACAGATAATTTGTTATCAACGGTGTGAACATATAAAAGCTTATTCAAAGAAAATTCTTTGGCAATATTAATAATCATTTCTGAATCTAATTTGCTGTCGCCTGTAATGAAATTAGCAATATCAGCAAATAGGTCTTCAACTTTGTAACAAAATCTCTTATTCGCTAAGTCACATTTAATTGATAAACCAGCATTTTTAAACAAGTCATTGAATAATGAATCACTTAAGAAAGAAGTCGCAACCCAAGTTAAACCTCCTAATCTGCCAATAGCAATATCAGTAATAGTTAGGTAAAGCGTATCTTTATTAGGTGATTGAGTTAAAGTAGTAACTAATTTTAGACGAGATTTAAAAATAGGATATCCTAACAAATCAACATAAAATTCATAGATATCATTATTATAAATTTGCACATATGCTTTTTTAACGACGCTTGTTGCGGCGCTTGGTAATTTTTGTAGAGCAAGAGATAATAAGTTATCAAATAAAACATCGCCCACTCTAATCGAAGCACGCGGATTTTCATCAAGCGAAAAATCTAAAGAATCAGTCATTATTGTATTTGCATATTCAGTAATAGAAAAATCACTAGAAACTTCTGTCTGTTTGGTGTTTCCGTCATATAAAAGTGCATACGCCAAAGCGATTGGTAAAACGATAATAACCAATAAAACAATCAAAAAGATTTTTAAACCGGTGTGTTTCTTTTTCTTTTTTACTACTGGGTGACCATTCTGATCCAATACATATTCTGTCATTGTCTTGCTAAATACTCCTTAATGCCTTTTGCTAACTCATTAGGACAACTCGTCCCATTTCGACACATAATTCCTTCTAATCTTCTAGCAGCTTCTTCAAGTTTCATTCCTACTAATAAAGCTGCAACACCTTTAGTATTACCTCTACATCCACCAATAAAAGTGACATGTTGAATTATTCCATTTTCATGATCTACATGGATCTCAGTAGAACAAGTTCCATGAGCATGAATAATAAAGGTTTCCATTATTTAACTAATTTTCCAAAAACGTTGCCAGCACAACCAGCGGCATTGCTTTCATCTGTATCAATATGCATTGCTAGAGCAAAATCTTCTCTCACTCTAACAACCACATCACCAAATATTAAACTTCTTCCTGGATTGGACATTTCTACTTTAACGATATCGCCATTTTTAACACCAAATTCTTCTGCATCTTTTGGTGTCATGTGTATATGCCTTTTTGCGACAATACATCCTTCACTTAATTCTAATTCGCCAGCAGGTCCAACTAGCTTAACAGGGGCACTTCCAGCAACATCTCCACTCTCCCTAATCACAGCAGGAACACCTAATGTTCTTGCATCAGTTGCAGATACTTCAACTTGTGCATTTTTTCTAAAAGGGCCGAGAATTGATACGTTATTTATAGTTTTTTTAGGTCCAACAACATCTAATCTGCTTGTAGAAACAAACTGGCCAGGTTGCGATAACATAGCTCTTACTTCAAGCTTTGCATCACCACCAAATAAAATTTTAAATTGCTCTTCATTAACGTGAATATGGCGAGCGCTTGTTTCAACTAAAATTTCTTTCATATAAATTTGTCCTCTAATATTAACGATATTTTATCAAATATCCATCAACATTACATTATTAACTTGTCTTTTTTATTCATTTTTCTTAAAATAACAAAGCAACAAACAAAAATGCGCAAGTGGCGGAACTGGTAGACGCGTACGTTTGAGGGGCGTATAGGGCAACCTGTGTGAGTTCGATTCTCATCTCGCGCACCAAATTGATTAAAGCAATACATTAATGTATTGTTTTTTTATTTATTTATGTAAGATGATTATTTTACGATTATTTCTTCACTATTTTGATAAAGATTTGAATAAAATTATTATTGTTATTTTAAATAAATAAATTAAAATATATGAGTTAGCGAGGAAAATTTATTATGAAAAAAATTAAAGATTTGCCAAGCACAGTATTTATGATTATAGGCTTTGTTTTAGCCGCATTATCAGTTCTAATGATGTTTGCTCCTGCCTTAAAAATCGGCGGAAATAATTTAAACGCTGTTCAATTATTCTGGAACGAGCCTCTTGAAGGTGTCAGAAACCGTATGTTAGATGACATTAATAATCTCAATGTTCAAAACGGCGCAATTCTATCATTTGTTGGATATATGCTCATCGTTTTAGGCGCTGTTATTATGGGTGTCATGGCTCTTCCATTTGTTCAACCAAGTGCAAGAGGTGAAAAGATCGTTCTCGGACTCGCAGGTTTATCATTATTAGCTGGAATGATCATGGTGTTCACAATTGGTAACCAATTTTATTCAGTCAATCCTGACTTAGCAAGATTCGGTATCTCAGTTACATTAGAAGGCGGCACAGTTGTTGCTGGTATTTTTGCAATTTTAGCATTTGGATGTGATGCTTTTGCAATGTATCTAGATTGGTAATTAATTTTATTAAAAACAAAAAACGGATGCGATTACATCCGTTTTTATTTACTTAAAAATAATCAATCTTCAAATTCTTTAAGAACTTTTTTAAGTCCATTCATCGCTTTTTCAACTGTGCCTTCTTCAAACGGATTTCTTAAATGGGCTTTTTCTAACAATCCGAGGAATGGTAATTTACCACCGAGTTTGGAATATTTGACATATTTTTTCCAAGCTTTGTCATGGTTTTTGCGATCTTCTAACAAGAATTGGAAGGCCACTACTTGAGCTAAAGTATAGTCAATATAGTAGAATGGTGAACCAAAGACATGGCTTTGTTTCATCCACCAACCACCATGATTAAATGTTGGTAATTCGTCATATTTTTTATGTGGAAGATTTTTTAATTCTATATCTCTAAAAGCTTTGCATCTTTGTTCATGTGTAGCATTTGGATTTTCATAAACCCAGTGTTGGAATTCATCAATAGAAATACCATATGGGAGGAATTCAATTGCATCACACAAATGCGCATATTTATATTTATCAGCATCTTTTTTGAAGAAATCATTCATATATGGCCATGCAAAGAATTCCATGCTCATTGAATGAATTTCACAAGCTTCTAAAGTTGGGTTTTGATATTCAGGAATCTTGATGCCGCTGCATAAGTAAGCTTGGAAAGCATGTCCACCCTCGTGAGTTAAGACATTAACATCGCCATCAGTTCCGTTGAAGTTTGAGAAAATAAATGGTGCCTTATAAAGTGGGAAGTATGTGCAATATCCACCAGGAGCTTTACCTTTTTTAGCTTCTAAATCAAGAAGATGATGGTCCATCATGAATTTAAAATATTCGCCACTTTCTTTACTTAATTTGTTGTACATATTTTTGGCAGCATTAACTAAATATTTTGCATCTCCTGCTGGAACAGCGTTACCATCAGCAAATTTCAAATTGTAGTCATAATATTGAGGATTTTTAATTCCTAATTCTTTCATTTGCTTTTTGTAAAGTTTTTGGGCAACAGGAACAACATTTTCGGTTATTCTATTACGATATTTTTTAACCATATTAGCGTTGTAATCTGTTCTTCCGAGTCTCAAATAGCCGAGTTCTACAAAGTTTTTGAATCCTAGCTTCTTTGCCATCCCGTCTCTTAATTTGACTAATTGATCGTAAATATCACCAATTTCTTTTTCGTGATCCCCAAACCATTTATCGACTGCAATTGCTGCTGCTTTTCTTGTTTGAGGGTCTTTATCACAAGTAAATTTTCCCATTTGAGAGAGGTTTAATTTTTCTCCTCTAAAATCAATTTGTGCACCGCCAACAACTTCATCATATTTGCTTGTTAATTTGTTTTCTTCGACAAGCATTGGCATGATTTTTGGATCAAAACATTTCAAAGAATTATCGAACATTTGGAATAAATATTTTCCATATTGTTTTTCTAAATCTTTGCGGTATTTTGCTTTGGTTAAAATCTTCTGAAATTGATTTGCGTAATTAGAAATAATTGGTGAAAGCTCATCAATTTTTGCTTGAGCGTTTTTATACGCTTTGTTTGTGGTATCAAGTGTGTAAAGCACAGTAACCACAGACATTTGAGTGGACAATTCTTCCATATATTTGTTCCAGTGTTTGATAGCCAAAACTGCAGTTCTAGCACTACCGCACTCTTTTAAGTCTTGAACTAACTTTTCAAGTTTGTTCTCCATTCTTTTTTGAGTTGGAACAATTAACGGATATTGTTCAAATTTCAAATCAGGTGTTTTCATTCTTTTCTACTCCTTATTTAATTATTAAAGATTCACCAGACATATCTTCTGGTTTTTTATCACCAAGAAGGTCAATAATTGTTGGAGCAATATCCGCCAATTTGCCTTCTGTTGGTTTTAGTTTAAAGCCCTTTTTGTTTATACAAAACGGAACAAGGTTCGTTGTATGAGCGGTGAATGGTTTACCATTAGCATCTAAAATTTCTTCAGCATTACCATGATCCGCTGTAACGATTAATGTTGCATCGTTTTCGTTACACCATTCAATGATTTTACCGACACATTCATCTACAGTTTCAACAGCTTTTACAACCGCATTATGAACTGCGGTGTGACCAACCATATCACAATTTGCAAAATTTAGTATTACAACATCTAAGTAATCCTTATTTAATTCTTTTAATAAAGCATCAAGAACTTTATATGCGCTCATTTCAGGTTGTAAATCATATGTGGCAACTTTTGGAGAGTTAATTAAAACACGAGTACAATTTTTTAATTCAGGTCTTTCTACTCCATCAAAGTTCATAGTGCCATCAAAGAAGAAAGTAACATGTGCATATTTCTCAGTTTCAGCGATTCTTAATTGAGAATATCCATGATCTGCAAGATATACTCCTAAAATATTAGTTAATTTTGGAAGTTCAAAAGCAATCTTACCTTTGACACTATCGGCATATTTCATTGTGCATACGTAAAATATATTCTTTAAAGGATGTTTAGGAACATATGGCTTATATGCTAAAGTACCATCCTCTTTTTTAGGTGGGTTTTCATAAAAATTTGGGTTAGTAAATAAAGTTGAAATTTGAATAGCGCGATCTGGACGATAATTCATAAAAATAATCGCATCATTATCGCTTATTCTTCCATCAACATTTTCATTGAAGTGTGGAATTATAAATTCATCACTAGCGTCTTTCCCTAATTTAGGTAATTCTTCATATTGATCTTTAAAGAATTTCTCCATGTCATTAAAGCTTGGTCCGTCATGATCGACCATTAAGCGATAAGCAACATCGACTCTGTCCATGTTTTTATCACGGTCCATACCCCAATATCTTCCTCCGATATCGGCGATGTGACCAAAATTTAATTCATCCATTTTATCTTGAATCATTTTTACATATTTATATCCTGCTTGAGGATCAACATCTCTGCCATCCATAAAACAGTGCATATAAACATCTTTCAAACCTTGTTTTTTAGCCATCTCAATAATTGCCAAAATATGATTTATGTGAGAGTGGACACCACCATCACTTGTTAAGCCAAAAATGTGAAGTTTGGAGTTATTTTTTTTGGCGTGATTCATTGCTTCAATATAATATTGATTATCAAAGAATGTTTTTTCTTTAATTGCTTTATTGATTAAAGATAAAGATTGATAAACAATTCTACCTGCTCCCATATTCATATGGCCAACTTCTGAGTTACCCATTTGTCCATCTGGAAGTCCTACATATTCACCAGAAGCATTAATTTCAGTGTATGAATATGTGCTGAAATATTTATCTAAGTTTGGTTTTTTGGCCTCTAAAACAGCATTCCCGATGCTAGCTTTTCTAATGCCATAACCATCCATGATACATAGTATAATTGGTTTCTTTTTCATGTTTTCACCTCAAATAGTATTTTAAATAAAAATATTGCATTTCACAAGTAAATGCTATTTTTATATATTCAATTACAAAAAACCACACAAATTTTATTGTTTCCTAAAAGGGACAAAAACATATTTTTCTACTATCAATATTTTCTATATCATTGCGGCAATAATTTGCACTATATTATCGTTTGTGATAATATATTTTTGAGGTTAAAATTATGGCAAAACCAATAGTCGCTATTATGTATGATTTCGATAAAACTTTATCGACAACTGATATGCAAAATTATAGCTTCATTCCTGATCTAGGATTAAAGCCTGAAGAATTCTGGGGAAAAACATCAAAATTTACAGAGGAAGCGGGTGTTGAAAGAATACTTGCTTATATGTACATGATGATTGAAGAAGCAAAGAAAAAGAACATAAAACTAACACGTAAATATTTAAATAAGTGTGGTAAGAATATTGAATTTTATCCTGGTGTAGAAACATGGTTCAAACGTATCAATGCTTATGGACTTAAAAAAGGCATAAAAGTTGAACATTACCTTGTTTCAAGTGGAACAAAAGAAATTGTTGAAGGCTGCAAAATTTATAAAGAATTTACAAAGGCTTATGGCTGCGAATATTATTACAACAAAAAAGGCGAACCTGTTTGGCCTAAACTTGCAATTAATTTCACTCAAAAAACACAATTTTTCTTCAGAATTGCAAAGGGTGCGTTTGACGTAACCGATGATAAATCAGTTAACGAAAAAACAAAAAATGGTTTGCGAATTCCATTTAACCAAATTATTTATTTAGGTGACGGAATGACAGACATTGCATGTATGACACTCGTTAAGAAAAATGGCGGGAAGAGCATTGCTTTATACCAAAAGGGTGACAGCGATAAAGTTCGTGAAATTTATGATGATAATCGCGTCAACTTTATGTGTCCTGCCAATTACGAAAAAGGAAGCAGTCTAGAAAAAATTATCAGAATGGTAATTGATTCTGTGGCTCTCACTACTGAGATGACCGCTACTCAAATCAAATTAGCAAAATAACATTAAAAAATCTAAATCCATAAAGGTAGTGAAAGTACTACCTTTTATTTTTTTATAGTTGTATTATATTTTCATGAGTTATCAAATTGGAGAAGATATTATTGGAACTGTAATAAATATAAAACCTTATGCAGTTTTTTTAAAATTCGATGAAAAAACCCAGGGTTTGCTACATATTTCAGAAATCTCAGACTCTTATATTAGGGATATTGAGAAATATGCTTCAATAGATGACCAACTCAAAGTTCGCGTAATTTCAATAGATCCAAAAGATGGTTTTTTAAGAGTCAGTTTTAAACAAATTCCTGAAAATGAAAGATTTTCTACTCATGACAAAAATAATCGTGTTATGCCAAAATCTAACCTTGAAGAATTTAAAGTACTTGAAGAAAAACTTGATGGTTGGATAGAAGAAACGTTATCAAGGAAGGAAAATAAAAATGATTAACATTGATTTATCTAACGCAATTAAAGAAAAAGACATCCTCAGTTATCAAAAGAAAGTAAACCTAATCAACAAAATGATTATCGACAAAACTGGAGAGGGTAATGACTTTCTCGGTTGGGTGGATTGGCCAACTAATTATCCTAAAGATGAAGTGAGTAACATTGTTAGAGTCGCTCATAAAATCAGAAAAAATTATGATGTCTTATTAGTTATTGGCATCGGAGGCAGTTATCTAGGGGCTCGAAGCGCCATTGAAGCATTAAAAGGTTTAAGATACAAAGATGATATTGAAATCATTTTCTTTGGGCAAACATTTTCTGGCACATACACAAAACAAGTGCTTGATTATTTAAAAGATAAAAGATTCGCTATTAATGTTATTTCAAAAAGTGGCACTACGACCGAAAGTTCAATTGCTTTCCGTCTTGCAAAAGCTTTATTAGAAAAGAAAGTTGGCAAAAAAGAAGCAAGAAAAGCCATCATCGCCACTACTGATATTGAGAAAGGTGCTTTATTACAATTAAGTACAAATGAAGGTTATATTAAATATGTATTACCAAGAGATATCGGTGGACGTTATAGTGTCTTCACTCCTGTTGGATTGTTCCCAATGGCAGTTGCAGGAATTGATGTTCTTAAATTTTTAGAAGGTGCTAAAAAAGCACAAAAAGAGTTCGCAAATCCCGACTTAAAAAAGAATATTTGCTATCGATACGCTGTAACTAGAGACTTTATGTATAATCACAAAAAGAGCGTTGAAATGTATGTAACATATGAACCACATATGTCTCAAATCAGCGAATGGTTAAAACAGCTATTTGGTGAAAGTGAGGGTAAAAATAAACTCGGATTATTCCCAGCTTCCGCCACATTCTCAACAGATCTTCATTCGTTAGGACAATTTGTCCAAGATGGTACTCCATTATTATTTGAAACAATATTGAATGTTCAAAAACCATTATGTGATGTGAAAATCCCACATGATGATAAAAATCTTGATGGTTTAAATTATTTAGAAGGCAAAACAATGGCATATGTTAATGACAAAGCCTATAAAGGGACTCTTTCAGCTCACGTAAATGAAGGAAACGTTCCATGTATATCAATCAATATCTCAGAAATGAATGAAGCAAATTTGGGCTATTTACTTTATTTATTCATGAGAGCGTGCGCTATGAGTGCGTATTTATTGAATATAAACCCGTTTAACCAACCTGGAGTTGAAATTTATAAGAAAAATATGTTCCATCTTTTAGGCAAAAAAGGATACTAACTATATTTATATAGTTTGATAAAAGAAAAAGTCACCATTTAAATTGGTGATTTTTTTATTGCTATTTAAATGCCTAAATGCTATATTATTTAAGCGTATTTTTAAAGCGGATGCTTAGCTCAGCTGGGAGAGCATCGCCTTTACACGGCGGAGGTCGGGGGTTCGAGCCCCTCAGCATCCACCAAAACGCAACTTACTTGGAGAGGTAGCGAAGAGGCTAAACGCGGCTGACTGTAAATCAGCTCCTTCGGGTTCGGCGGTTCGAATCTGCCCCTCTCCACCAACTTGGGGTGTAGCCAAGAGGTAAGGCAACAGACTTTGACTCTGTCATCTCGCTGGTTCGATCCCAGCCACCCCAGCCAAAAAATACATGATCCATTAGCTCAGTCGGTAGAGCACTTGACTTTTAATCAAGGGGTCTGGAGTTCGAGTCTCCAATGGATCACCAGTGCCCAGGTGGCGGAATAGGTAGACGCACAGGACTTAAAATCCTGCGGATTAATACTCCATACCGGTTCGATTCCGGTCCCGGGCACCATGATGATACAAAAAATCTCCAATTACGTTGGAGATTTTTATTTAATTTTTAATTGTCTTTATTTAGCTGCTTTGGCAGAATTTTCTTTAATGCAAAGCATGAAGATGCCACCAATAATTCCAGTAATGAGTCCTGATAAAACTGATAAGATAAGTGTGCATACGCCAAGAGGGATAGTTACTTTTCTTGAAATTTCTGGTTGGCTGACTTTTCCAACTGAAACAAAAGATAAAACAACAGCAGCAATACTAATAACGGCCCAAATAATAAATCCTGTACCGAATCCATTTAAAATATTTCTAACAAGTTCGATAGCTTGTGGGTTGCCTGATTCTTTAGCAATCTCCTCAACCATTGCTGTATTAGCACCAAAACCTAAGAAAATAATACCGACAATAATGAATCCTAAGGCAGCTAAAATACCAAGAATACCAGTAATGATTAGTAAAACTTTAGATGCGACTTTCATTTTTTAATCGTATTATTCAGTTAAGCCTAGTTTGATGACTGAATAACTTTCTCCTTTCTA